>CAUVQK010000086.1:0-5845 GCA_963553705.1 uncultured Streptococcus sp. | reverse complement strand
CATATATTAATAAACATTTACATTCATACAGTGATCAAGGGAAAGATTTAACAAGTTGGGATGGTCATGGAGGGAACATTCCGTATGGAAAAGTATTTACTGTAGAGGGAAAACATCATAATGCTGGGTTACCAAAGATTAAAGGTAATAGGCCAGATTTTGAATGGTATGAAAAAAATGGTCTTTTCTGCTCTGGCATGACCGAAAAGCAAGTCAAAAAGATTGCAAAACTTAAAGCAAAAATGTACGAAATAAATGCCGCAACCGCAAATTATGGATTAGACTATGCAAAAAAAAAATCCTGATCATTATGTCCTTGAGTATTTAAAGGAATATGGAGACTTCGCTCCTGAGCCTTCTAAGCAGGATTTAATCGCTATAAATAGAGAATACATTGATGAATTGCATGCCTCGTTAAGAACCAGTTCTGGCGACAAAACAATTAGTTTAAGAGAGGAACTCGTTCGTACAAGTGCTCAAACTGCTCAGCTTCAAGCTGAGGTCTATGAGCAAGAGATTAAAGATAAGTTAGCAAGTGCAAAATCAAAAGTTGAGGCGCACATCTCAGAACTAAGAAACGCATCTTTTACATTAGCTCACAACCTTTCATCTGGAGAAGTAGAAGATCTCTTGTCTGAACTGACCTTATCCAAAGCTTGGAATGGCGGAACAGAAGCCTCTACTCTCGCCTCAGCAAGTGCATATACGACTAAAATGACGGAAATCGCTGGTAATTTAAACAAGGCCGCTGATAATATCGTAGCGATTGATCAAAAAGGCGCCCAGATTTTCACAAAAAAATAGGAGGAAACGCATGATTGAACCAAATACAGAAGATCGAGCTGAAGCCGAACGTATAAAAAAAGAATATTTAAAGATTCAGGAACGTATTGCTATTCGTGGTTTAATTTCAGCTAAAATAGCTGTCCTTCTTGAAGAAAGTCAAGCTTTGCAGAGTTGGCTAGATAGTCAAGCAGATACTATGAAAACTTTTGCCTCTACTCAAGTACCTGCTGACTTATCTGGAGCTTTCACAGGTGGAGCAGCAGATTCAATCAAGGAGGTACTAGGCGCTGTTCCTAAGCCTAGTTTGACCAGCCCTATCTTATAGGAGGCTTTATGGATATTCAGAAAAAGATCGATCGTCTCAATGACGATCACATAGCGTTTCGAAAGAAAGTTAGTGAGTATGAATGGGATTATCAGGATATGAGACGAGAAGCTAAAAATGTTTCAGAGCAAATGAGCGAATGGATATTATCTTTTTGTTGCAATAGTCCTGATACCGTGCCCTCATATGAATTAAGACAAATAGAAGAAAATAGAGAAATTTTCGAGAGAAAAATTCAGCGTTATGAAGAACGGCTAAACAAAACTTATCACGAAGAAAATCGAATCTATAATAAAAAATTAGAGGAACTTGAGAAAGAAAAGAAGAACTCTTGACCTTTCTTCCATTTTCATAAACCAAACGGACAGGTTTTCCTGTCTTTTTGTTTGCATTTATTCTGCAACGAAATCTTCTAAATATGATACAATAATAACAGATTATAAGCGGAAAACGAGGACAAGACTATCTTGAATCGCTGTTCGCTAGATGAGGAGAAGCTGATGCAAGCAGTTAAACATTTTATTGAAACTTTTGTTCCTGAGCACTATGATCTCTTTTTGGATCTGAATCGTGCTGACAAGACTTTTTCAGGCAAGGTGACCATTACTGGGGAAGCTAAGACGAGTAAGATTTCCTTACATCAAAAAGATTTGACAGTTGAAGCTGTAGAGGTGGCTGGCCAAGCTCGTCCTTTCGCTCTGGATAAGGACAATGAAGCTCTTTATATCGAGCTGGAAGCAGCTGGGTCTGTAGTGGTGACAATAACTTATACTGGTAAGATTACGGACAATATGACGGGGATTTACCCATCTTACTACACGGTTGATGGTGTGAAAAAAGAGATTATCTCTACGCAGTTTGAGAGTCACTTTGCCCGCGAAGCCTTTCCGAGTGTGGATGAGCCAGAGGCTAAGGCAACTTTTGATTTGGCTTTGAAATTTGACCAAGCAGAGGGTGAGTTGGCCCTGTCTAATATGCCGGAAATTGATGTTGAAAACCGCAAGGCTACTGGGGTTTGGAAGTTTGAAACGACTCCACGTATGTCTTCCTATCTCTTGGCTTTTGCTGCAGGTGATATGCAAGGAATTACTGCTAAAACCAAGAATGGAACTTTGGTAGGAGTTTATGCGACCAAGGCCCACCCAGAGAGCAATCTAGAGTTTGCTTTGGACATTGCGGTTCGCTGTATTGAATTTTACGAAGAATATTATGGAGTCAAGTATCCAATTCCTCAGTCACTCCATGTGGCCCTGCCAGATTTTTCTGCTGGGGCTATGGAAAACTGGGGCTTGGTAACCTATCGGGAAATTTATCTGCTGGTGGATGAAAATTCAACAGCTCTGAGCCGTCAGACAGTTGCCTTGGTTGTTGCACACGAACTAGCCCACCAATGGTTCGGAAATCTAGTGACCATGAAGTGGTGGGACGACCTCTGGCTCAATGAAAGCTTTGCCAATATGATGGAGTATGTCTCAGTTGATGCGATTGAGCCTAGCTGGAAGATTTTTGAAGATTTCCAGACCAGTGGAGCTCCTTATGCCCTCAAGCGTGACGCGACAGATGGCGTCCAGTCGGTCCATGTAGAGGTCAAGCATCCTGATGAAATCAATACTCTTTTTGATGGAGCGATTGTCTATGCCAAGGGGAGCCGTCTTATGCACATGCTGCGCCGTTGGCTGGGAGACGATGCCTTTCGTAAGGGGCTAGGCGCTTACTTTGAGAAGCATCAGTATGGCAATACCATCGGTCGTGACCTCTGGGATGCTCTTTCTCAAGCTTCTGGCCGTGATGTAGCTGCCTTTATGGATGCTTGGCTGGAGCAGCCGGGTTACCCAGTCGTCACTGCTAAGGTCGAAAATGACTGCTTGATTTTGACACAGAAGCAGTTCTTCATTGGGGAGCACGAAGACAAAGGTCGTCTATGGCCAGTGCCTCTTAACAGTAATTGGCAAGGACTTCCTGATACTCTGACGACAGAAAGACTGGAAATTCCTAATTATGCAGCCCTGGCAGCGCAAAATGAAGGAGCCCTGCGCCTCAATACAGAGAATACTGCCCACTATATTTCAGATTATCAGGGTGAGTTGCTGGATGCTCTTCTGAATAATCTCAGCTCTTTGGACAATATCAGTAAACTGCAAATCGTGCAGGAGCGCAGACTTCTGGCAGAGTCAGGTAAGATTTCCTATGCGGACCTGCTGCCAGTCATCAGTAAGCTGGCAAACGAAACTTCTTATATGGTAGTTTCAGCTGTTTCCCAAGTGCTGGAAGGATTGAATCGTTTTGTGGATGAAGGCAGTCAGACAGAAGAAGATTACAAAGCCCTGCTGAAAGTTCTCAGTCAAAGCAATTTTGACCGTCTTGGTTTTGAAAAACAGGAGGGTGAAAGCGATGAGGACGAGATGGTTCGTCAGTTGATTGTGGGTAATATGATTAAGGCTGACGATGAGACAGCTAGAGCTCAAGCTAGCCAGATTTTTGAACGCTATCGTGATAATTTGGAAAAACTCCCTGCCGCTATTCGCTTGCAGGTATTGGTCAACCAAATCAAGCATCATGAAAGCAAGGAGCTGACTAAGCTTTATCTGGACCTCTATGTCGCTTCAAATGACGGAAGCTTCAAAAATGCACTTTCTACAGCCCTTTCTTATACGAAGAACAAAGAAACCCTGGATGAACTGTTAGCGACTTGGAAGGATAAATTTACTGTGAAACCGCAGGATTTGTCAGCTTGGTATGCTCGATTCCTCAGCCGTGATTTTACTCAAGAAGCAGTGTGGACTTGGGCGCGTGAGAATTGGGACTGGATTAAGGCAGCGCTAGGTGGTGACATGAGCTTTGATAGCTTTGTCATTAGCCCAGCAGTGGTCTTCAAGACAGAGAAGAGATTGGCAGAATACAAAGCCTTCTTTGAGCCACAGTTGGATGATATGGCGATTAGCCGGAATATCAGCATGGGGATCAAGGAAATTGCTGCGCGTGTTGAACTGGTGAAGCGTGAGAAAGAAGCAGTAGAAAAAGCAATTCGAGCTGCTATCTGATAGTTTTAATTAAATTGACTAGAAAGTTTGAGATATTATCATATCTCAGGCTTTTTCTTTATCATTTTGAGTATTTAAACATTGCTAATATGCCTTTGCTTTGATAAAATAGAAAAGTATGTGAAATAAACAGGAAACTGTTTAAAGGAGAAATGGAGTTTATTATGGAAAAGAAAATAGTCTATGGCTTCCGCAAGAGCCGCCTTTCTAAGGGCTTGTGCGGAGCTGTTTTGGGTGCGGCTTTGTTGGTAGCTGCCGGATCAGTTCAGGCGGAGGAGAAGGTATCCTCAGCAGCAGATCAGTCTGCCCTTTCTGAAGCTGCACTTTCACTAACCGAAGCACCCCAGCCAACTGCTGCCCCTGCTCAGTCAGAACCAATAAGTCAAGACAAGCTTCCCTTGGAGGTTTCCCATGCGGACTTGGACCAAGCTGTGGCAGAGGCCGAGAAAGCAGGAGTTCAGCTAAAGCAGGAGCCGACTGTTGATTTAGGAACAGCTAGAGATCCAGAAGAAGCTGCTAGTAAACGGGAGACAGCCCTAACAGATTATGCGACCCAAGTCAAGGAAATACGTGAAACCACAGCAGCTTATCAAGAGCAACTGAAGACCTATGAGAAAGAACTCAGTCAGAAAGAGTCTGCCAATCAAGCCTTGAAAGACCAATATGACAAGGCTCTGGCTTCCTATGAACAAGAGTCCAGCCGTATTCAAGCTGAAAATGCTCAGCTTCAGGCGGAATATGAACAGAAACAGTCTGTTTATCAGGCAGAATTGAGCCGTATAGTAAAAATCAATCAAGAGAAAGAAGTCTCCTATCAAGCAGCTTTAGCAGCCTATTAAGAGGAGCGTTCACGGATTTTACAAGAAAATGCTCAAGCGAAAGCAGACTACCAAACTGCTATGGACAGCTATGCTACAGAGCTGAAAGCTACCCAGGAGAATAATGCAGAAGCAAAGCGTCGCTATGAAGAAAAGCTTGCCCAAGTCTCATCTCACAACAAAGCTGCCCAAGCTGAAAATGTAGCCATTGCAGAACGAAATCAGGCAGCTGAAAAGGCCTATCAGGAAGCAGTCAAGCAGTATGAAGCTGAAGTTTCCCGACTGGCTCAGGTTAAGGCAGAGAAAGAAGCTGTTTATCAAGCTGCCTTGGCTGATTATGAGAAAGAATTGGCTAGGGTTCAGAAAGAAAATGCTGAGCTAGAGCAGCAGTATCAGTCAGAATTGGCGACTTACCAACAGGAAGTAGAACGCATTCAAACAGCCAATCAAGCAGCTAAACAATCTTATGAGATAGCCTTAGCTAAAATCCAAGAGCAGAATAAAGAGATTGAGGCCCAAAATCTAGCTGTTCAGAAGAAAAATACTGCCTTAAAGGAGCAGTATCAGGCTGATTTGGCAGCATATCAAGAGCGATTGGCTGAGATTCGTCAAAAAAATCAAGCGGCAGAGAAAGACTATGAGAGCAAATTAGCTGCCTATCAAAAGAATCGCTCTCAAATCGAGGCGTCCAATGATGCCAAAGCGAGAGATCATCAAGCAGCTTTGACTGCTTATCAAGCTGAACTTGAGCGTGTTCAAGCTGAAAATAAGAAGCGGCAAACTGCTTATGACACAGAAAAAGCAGAAGTGACAGCCCGTAATGCTGCTATTGAAGCTGAAAACGCCCAGATTCGTCAGCAAAATCAGGAAAAACA
>CAUVQK010000085.1:0-5847 GCA_963553705.1 uncultured Streptococcus sp. | reverse complement strand
GCCTTAGAGATATTTTTCAAATCAGATTAAACTATAAAAAAATGACAAAAAATCTTGACATCGCTTTCAAGATTTGATATAATAACAACCGTAAAAACAGTACTGATAATAACTAAAAAAGGGCGCCCTAGATTCGGTGAAAAATACTTTCACCGTTTTTAGGCGCTTTTTCTTATTATAGAAAGGAATGGAAATGTGAAGAAAATACGATTGCATCTTTCAAAGGCATCTTTGAAGGATGATGACTTAGTCTGTAAACTGCAGGGCTTTCTCATGGAGAAGCTGTCGGATGACTTTGCCTCTTTCCTCCATCAGCAAGAGACCAATCCCTACTCTATGAATCTTCGTTCGGAGCGGGAGGAGTCTATTTGGACGGTAAACTTACTTTCGGAAGAAGCGGAGCAGCAGATATTGCCCCAGCTATTGAGTCTTGAAACGATAAAATTAGAGACTTATTCTGAGGAGATTCTGGTGAAGAATATCGAGATCCAGTCCCTTTCGACGCAGGCTTTGATGGAGGTTTTTCAGGGAGATGAGGCTTCGCACTTGATCAGTCTGAACTTTTATACTCCGACGACCTTTAAACGTCAGGAACAGTTTGTACTTTTTCCAGATACACGTCTAATCTTTCAGAGCCTCATGCAGAAGTACAGCCGGCTGGTAGAAGGCAAAGCAGAGATAGAGGAGGAAACGCTGGAGTTTTTAGCAGAGCATAGCCAAATCACCAGTTATCGTCTAAAGAGTCATTATTTTCCGATTCATGGACGAAAATACCCCGCCTTTGAGGGCAGGGTAACGATTCGGATCCAGGGAGCATCTACCTTAAAGGCCTATGCCCAGATGCTTCTGAGATTCGGGGAATATTCTGGAGTCGGAGCTAAATGCAGCTTAGGAATGGGAGGGATGAGAATTGAAGAAAGAAAAACTTGATTTGATTTACCAGGCCTTGTTTTATAACTTTGGCAGCCTTATAGCAAGAGCGGAGAATAGGGATAATTATAGTGAGGAACTGGTTAAGAACTGGCTCGAGCAAAACGCTCCGCACTGGTCGGACATAGACAGTCAACAGAAAGAGCGCAGTGAAAAAATCATTCATTTAGCCAATCAAATGGCTAGTGGCTTAGATCTAGATGCTTCGGAAGTTTTATCGGATCATTTTAAGCCACTTGCTGATATTTTTAATGTTTTCAAAGAGAAAAGGAGTTACCTCTATAAGCCTTTGACTTTGTTAGAGGATGAACAAAGGCTACCAGAGTCAGCTGATCTAGGAGGTCTTCCAATTACTCAGCAGGACTATAATAGAATTCTTGATAAATTGGCAGCTATTCTGAAAGAGCATTCTTTCAGCGTAGAAAGTATACCGGATCTCCTTCACGCACTGGAAGCTCTCTGTTCATTTGTACCTGTAAGTCCAGGTTTGGAAGATTTTGAAGATATTAATGTATCTCAGCATAGTCTCTTAACGGCAGGATTTGCAGCTGCTATCTGGGATTATCTAGAGGAGCATGGAGATGACTGTCTGGATGCCTTTAGCCAAGAAAAGGTCTTTCTACTTGCTAGTTTTGATGTATCCGGGATTCAGGATTTTATTTATAATATCTCAAGTGGCGGAGCAGCTAAACAGCTGAAAGCCCGAAGTTTGTACCTTGATTTGATGAGTGAACATATCGTTGATAGCTTGCTGGAAAAACTAGAGCTTTCAAGAACAAATCTACTCTACGTCGGAGGTGGTCATGCTTACTTCATCTTGGCAAATACAGAGAAAACAACCGCTCTTTTAAAGGAATTTGAAGCATCTTTTAATCAGTTCTTACTAGAGAACTTCCAGACAGGACTCTATGTTGCTTTTGGATGGACAGCATTTGCGGCAAGGGAGATTACTAGACAAGTCCAGTCTACATCAATAGCTTCGCTTGCTGCATATCGAGCTATCTATCAAAAGACCAGCCGGATGATTTCTGATAAGAAGCTTTCACGATATGATGCAGAGACCTTGAAATTCTTAAACAAAGGTGGAAATAATTCTGAAAGAGAGTGTGAAATCTGCCATTCTGTAGAGAAGCTTAGAAAACAAGTTTATGAGGATGAAGAGCATTCTCTCTGCCATATTTGTGATGAACTGAGAAAATTCTCAAAAAGGATTTCAGATGATACCTTCCGAGTTTGCAGAGGTGGAGCAGCAGGTTTGCCAATCGGTCCCGATGCTGTACTGGTAACAGCTGAAGGTGATCAAGCCTTGCAAACAGACCGTTTCTATGTCAAGAATAAGTGGTCACTTAATCAGTCAGGAACTCATATTTTTGCGGGTGACTATCGCTATGCAGAGATTCATGAGTATGCTGATATGGCTCAGGACAAAGATACTGGTTTAGGAATTCGTCGTTTGGCTGTTGTTCGTTTGGATGTGGATGATTTAGGTGCAGCCTTTATGGCAGGGTTTTCTCATCAAAAAGATGGAATCTACAGTAGTTTTTCAAGATCAGCGATTTTCTCTCGTAATATGAGTCTGTTTTTTAAGTTCTATATTCAGCAGTTTGCGGATGGGAAAAAGATGACGATTATCTATGCTGGTGGGGATGATGTCTTTGCTATTGGTGCTTGGAAAGATGTGATTGATTTTACAGTGGAATTGAGGCAAGCCTTCTTAAAATGGTCTGATGGGAAGTTGACACTTTCTGCTGGTATTGGCTTGTTTGCTGATAAAACCCCTATCAGTCTTATGGCGTCTTATACTGGAGACTTGGAAGAGGCTGCAAAAGAAAATGACAAAGATAGTCTTAGTTTATTTGAGGAGAAATTCACATTTAAATTTGATGATTTTATCACTGAAATCTATCAAGGTAAGCTGATTAACATTCGCTCCTTCTTTAAGAGTCAAGATGAGCGAGGAAAGGTATTTATTTACCGTTTGATTGAACTTTTGAGAGACTATACGAAAATCAATGTAGCTCGTTTGGCTTATTATTTAGCACGTCTTGAGAATAGTTCCAAAGACAAAGAAGCTTTTAGAGAGTTTAAAAATCTCTTTTTCAGCTGGTACAATGCTGGAGCAAAAGAACGAAAAGAGGCTGAGGCAGCTCTCTTACTCTATCTTTATGAAACTAGAAAGGATTAGGAAATGGTAATTTTAACGGATGAAAATTATGTTGATAAGGCAGAAAAGGCTATTAAGAATTTAAAGCGTAATGAGAGAGATAAGAGAAATCCTGATGCTTTTCTTCTGACCACAAGCAAGATTCGCAATCTCTTGAATTTAACAAGTAACCTTTATGATGAGAGCAACAGTAAAGACTATTCTCGCTTAAAAGATAAGGTAGCTTATTTAAGAGTGCAGTTTGTTTATCAGGCTGGAAGAGAGTTTTCGGTCAAAAATTTAGTAGAAGAAGCTGATATTCTAAGAGCTTTACAAGAGGTACAGCAAATGAAAAATAAGGAGACCTTGCAACGTTTTTGTCGCTATATGGAGGCCTTAGTTGCTTATTTCAAGTTTTATGGAGGTAAAGATTAATGACATACGCAAAAGTAAAAATTTCAGCTAATATTCACTTAGAGACTGGTTTACATATCGGCGCTAGCAATGCTTTTGCAGCTATTGGCGCAACTGATTCTCCTGTCATTAAAGACCCAATTACTAACTATCCAATTATCCCTGGGTCTAGCATTAAAGGAAAAATGAGAAGTCTGTTAGCTAAGGTTTACAATGAGACACTCGCTTCTTCACCTAAAGATGATGGAGAAGTTCTAAGTCGACTCTTTGGCAATCATAGCAAAAGAGAATTTAAAATTGGCAGATTGATTTTTCGAGACGCATTTTTGATAAATGCTGACGAATTAGATAAAAAGGGTGCTAGAGGATATACTGAGGTTAAGTTTGAGAATACTATTGACCGCATTACAGCTGAGGCAAACCCGCGTCAAATTGAAAGAGCTATTCGAGAAAGTGTCTTTAATTTTGAACTGATTTATGAAATTACAGATGAGTCAGCCGAACAGGCAGAAGAAGATTTAAAAGTTATTATTGATGGTCTAAAACTTTTAGAGTTGGACTATCTTGGAGGTTCTGGAAGCCGTGGGTATGGAAAAGTTTCTTTCGAAGATTTGCAACTTGAGACAGTCTTCGGAACTTATGATACTAGCAACTTGAATGAGTTATTGAAAACGGAGGTCTAAAATGGCCTATAAAATGTATCTCTTGAGCTTTCAGACTGCTCATTTCGGTACTGGTAAATTAGATAGTACTGCTTTTACTTTTACAGCTGATCGTTTATTTTCTGCGCTGTTTATTGAAGCTATTAAAATGGGAAAAGAAGAGGATTTTCTATCTTTAGTCCGACAGGATGATTTTGTGCTATCAGATGCATTCCCTTTTGTTGATATGCCATTTTTACCAAAACCAATCGGCTATCCTAAAATGGATAAATTACCTCAAATGAATGACCTCGTTGAGCAGAGAAAGCAAGCGAAAAAAACAAAAAAATTAAGTTACATCCGTTTAGATGATTTTGAAGCTTTTTTGAATGGAAAAGTATTAGATAACAAGGAATTTGGAAAACTGAATATCGTTACCAAAAATCAGCCTTTTATGGATGGACATTTATTCCAGGTTAGAACAATTACTTATCAAGAGAATGTTTCTCTATACCTTATTGCTAAACAAAGTCAGCTTTTTGATGAACTTATGACTGCACTGCAATTTTCTGGACTGGGCGGAAAAAGAAGTTCTGGCTATGGAAGGTTTGATCTTGAAATAAAGGATGTACCAGAGAAACTGTCTAAACACTTAGCTTTTGAAGCTGTATCAAATGTTATGACACTAACAACAGCACTGCCAAATGATGATGATTTAGAAGAAGCTATTTGCAATGGACAGTACTTGTTGGCTAAATCAAGTGGCTTTGCCTTTAGCAACAGCTATCAAAGTAATTTTAGGAAGCAAGATTTCTACAAATTTAAAGCTGGCTCAACTTTTTCAAAAACATTTCGAGGGCAGATTGCTGATATAAGGCCGGTCAATTTCTCCCATCCTGTCTGGAATTTTGCCAAACCGCTTTTTTATAAATTGGAGGTCTAGTATGAAACATGAATACAGAACATTTAAGCTGACTCTTCGTACTATGGCGCCACTACATATCGGAAGCGGAGAGAAGTATACTAGTCGCGAGTTTATTTATGAAAATGGAGCTTACTATTTTCCTGATATGGGAAAGTTTTACTCATCTATGTTTGAGAAAGGGTTATCAGATAAGTTTGAGTCTTTTCTGATGGAGCATGGTAAAGCATCTAGAAATAATCGATTAATTTCATTTGTAGAGGGAAATAGAATCAGGGAGCGAAATTTCGGTGGTTATAAAATCCAAGAGACAGGTTTTGAAAAAGATAAATCTACCAAGGGAACTATAAATGAAGTTTCTAAATATATCCGAGATGGATTTGGAAAGCCTTATATTCCAGGTAGTTCGTTAAAAGGCGCTATTCGAACTGTTTTGCTCAATGCGGATTCTCAGTGGGAAAAGACAAATTTTGTTTCAGAAAAAAAACGAGAAAATAAAAGAGTAGTTCCTTGGGGAGCAAAGAAGAATGAAAAGTTTGATGACATCTTTAATGAAATCAGGATCAGTGACAGTCTCTCGTTGAAAATCAAGAACAGAGAATTTCAAAGTCAAGATTTGATACTAGCACAGAAATGGGATTATTCTGCTATCACAAAAAATGCTAAACCAATTCCTTTATATCGAGAATCTCTTCCCCCTCTTACGATTGCTGAATTTGTTATTACTACTACATCTGATAGAGCGGCGAAGATGATTGAACAGCTTGGTAATTTATCGTTTAAATTTTATAATAACT
>CAUVQK010000084.1:0-5879 GCA_963553705.1 uncultured Streptococcus sp. | reverse complement strand
GTTGAAACAAACGTTGAAACTGGTGAAACAGTTATCTCTGGTATGGGTGAGCTTCACTTGGATGTCCTTGTTGACCGTATGCGTCGTGAGTTCAAGGTTGAAGCAAACGTAGGTGCTCCTCAAGTATCTTACCGTGAAACATTCCGCGCTTCTACTCAAGCTCGTGGATTCTTCAAACGCCAATCTGGTGGTAAAGGTCAATTCGGTGACGTTTGGATCGAGTTCACACCAAACGAAGAAGGAAAAGGCTTCGAGTTTGAAAATGCTATCGTCGGTGGTGTGGTTCCACGTGAATTCATCCCAGCGGTAGAAAAAGGTTTGGTTGAGTCAATGGCTAACGGTGTCCTTGCTGGTTACCCAATCGTTGACGTGAAAGCTAAACTATACGATGGTTCATACCACGATGTCGACTCATCTGAAACAGCCTTCAAGGTTGCGGCTTCACTTGCTTTGAAAGAAGCTGCTAAGACTGCTCAGCCTGCTATCCTTGAGCCAATGATGTTGGTAACAATCACTGTTCCTGAAGAAAACCTTGGTGACGTTATGGGTCACGTAACAGCTCGTCGTGGACGTGTTGATGGTATGGAAGCGCATGGTAACAGCCAAATCGTTCGTGCCTATGTTCCGCTTGCTGAAATGTTCGGTTATGCGACAGTTCTTCGTTCAGCATCACAAGGACGCGGTACCTTCATGATGGTATTTGACCACTACGAAGATGTACCTAAGTCAGTACAAGAAGAAATCATTAAGAAAAACAAAGGTGAAGCTTAATAGCTGAATCTAGAATCCTTTTTAAAGGGATTTGAATTAAAAAAATGCCTCAAAAAGTTAAAACTTTTGAGGCGTTTTTTATTGTCCAAGATGATAAATAGGGATAATAGAAAAGTACAGGTTATTGCTTGAATTTCTTTGTGTATGACTGATATTTTTGGTATACTAGAGAAGAATAAGTAAGGATAATGGAGACTATAATGAAAAAGGATTTATTCAAGGAAAAACATCGTTTTTCCTTGAGAAAGTACGCCATAGGAACTTGTTCTGTCTTATTGGGAACAAGTTTGTTTTTTGCTGCAATAGGAGCGGAGTCTGTAGCTGCAGATGAGCAGTTTCCTCGTTTAGTATCTACTCATTATGTAGAAGACAAGAGTTTGCCTGATACATTGAAGGTGGAGCTACGAAGATTTGAAGAGAACAAGATTAAAGTAGAAGAAGGAAGAAACTATTATTTTGTCTATCGCAAGACTGCCAATCATTTGCCAAATACAGGTCTTTCCTTAAATGAATTGGTTCCAGTGCTTGGTATGGGGCTCTTGCTGGTGTCTTTGACTTTGGTCAAGAAGAAAAAAGGCAAAGCTTTCTTCCTTGTCATAGTAATGGCTCTAGGTGGTGGAATTACATCAATTTCTGCTTTGGAACATTTAACAGAACTAAAACCTGCTCTCGTAAAAACCATAGAAGGACATTTTTTGCCGAGTCCAGAAAAGATAGAGGGATATGAGTTTACAGGTTATTATTTTGAAATAGAAGCTGGCGAGAAAGCTTCAGCTCAGCTTCCAACATCAAATACACAGCCGGCTTTAGCTCCGGAGGAAACACGGGGATTAGTATCTGATTCGGCATCAGGAACAAGTTTATCTCAGACCCCAAGTGTAGAAAGGACATCTATCCCTCAGGAAGGTGCTTTAAATCTCATTGAGGTTAAGCCAGAGTTGGAGAGTTCGAAAGAATCGGTTTCTTATCCGACAGTTCAGCAGGAAGACCCTACTTCACCTGCAGGTCAAACAAAAATCCTTCAAGCAGGAGTTGCTGGTGAACGGACTATTTTGACAGAGGTCAAAATAGTTGGCGGCAAGCAAGAAAGAAAAGTGGTTTCGGATACGGTCACGATAGCACCGGTAACGGAAATTATCGCAGTTGGAACTAAAGTTGAATCAACATCTATTCCTCAGGAAGGCGTTTCAAGTCTGATTGAAGCTAGACCAGAATTAGAGGTGTCGAGACAAGCTGTTCCGTATCCAACCGTTGAACAAGCAGATCCGAGCTTGCCTGCAGGACAAACAAGAATTGTTCAAGCGGGAGTTGCTGGTGAACGTACCATCTTGACAGAAGTAACAACGATTGAAGATAGACAAGAGCGTACCATCGTTTCGGATACAGTCACGACAGAACCAGTAACAGAAATCAAGGCAACTGATACGGCGGTTGAATCAACATCCATTCCTCAGGAAGGAGACCCAAGTCCAGTTGAAGTGAAGCCAGAATTGGAGATTTCGCAAGAATCTATTCCATATGTAACTGTTGAGCAAGCAGATTCAAGTTTGATGGCCAATCAAACAAACGTGGTTCAAACCGGAGTTGATGGGCAGCGTACCATTTTAACAGAAGTGACAAGCCTTGAAGGCAGGGAAGAACGTACAGTCGTTTCGGATACGGTTACGACCGCCCCGGTTACAGAGATTATTGCAGTTGGTACTAAAGTCGAATCGACAAACACTCCTCAAGAAGGTGAGACCAGTCCGGTTTCAGTCAAGCCAGAATTGGAAACTTCGCAAACAGCTGTAGCCTATACAACTAGTCGTCAAGAAGATCCGAATTTGCCAAAAGGTCAAACAAAGGTCATTCAAGCGGGAGTTGATGGTCAACGAACTGTGCTGACAGAGGTAAAAACAGTCGAAGGCAGGGAAGAACGTACAGTCATTTCAGATATAGTTACGACACCCCCAGTGACTGAGATTATCGCGGTCGGTACTAAAGGGGAGGAAGCATCGCTGCCACAGCCAAAAGTTGAAACAAAGAGCATTCCGTATGGAACAATCTATGAGGCTGACAATACCCTGGAAGTCGGAAGCAGAAAAACCAAGATTCAAGGCGTCATCGGAAAAGAAGAGACGACCTTCACCTATTCTCGAGATCAAGCGAGCGGAAATATTACTGAGTCCAGTGCTAAGAAAACACTGGTTGAGAAGGTAGATGAAGTCATCTTAGTGGGCACAAAACCAAGTATCGAAACTAAGATAATCCTCAATAAAACTGTCTACCAAGCAGATCCAAGTTTGAATTTTGGGAAGCAGGAAATTGCCCTAGATGGAAAGAGTGGTTCTGAACAGATTAGGACAAACTATCAGCTAAACACTCAAACAGGTCAAGTTACTGCAGCAGAAAAGCAAAAAGAAGTGACTTCTCCGGTCGATAAAGTGGTAAAAATCGGAAATGTAGAAAAAATTGTCACACCGATTCCTATCGTAGAAGAGCGCCGGAAAGACCCGTCGCTTGAGAAAAATATCGAAAGAGTGGAAGCTACTGGAGAAGCTGGTGAATCAACTCTGATGCGGACTTATGCGGTAAATTCGCAAACGGGTGAACTGACTGCTCCTGTGGAAAGGACTCTTGAAACCAAGGCCATGAAACCTCGTGTGGTTTTGATAGGAGTAAAGGATGATAAACCACATCAACTACCACCGAATACTGAGCTGGAAAATGCAGTGGATGTAAGCCAGGCTAGCAGGGCAATGAAATCGATGGATCTGTTGGGGAATGATACATTAACTGCCTCTCTCCAGCCGACCTACCTAGCCCGAGATCTTATTACCAAAAAGATTGAATTGAAGAAAACTAAGCCGAATATCACTGACGAAGAAGTCAAAGAAGCTCTGCGCAAAGAGTATCTTGAAAGGCTATCAATTAGAGAGACTTTAGAGGAAACCAAGCAGAATTTGGATGCTGACTTGAAAAAAGTTGTAGCTCATACCTTAAGAGTCCTTGGTGATAGTCCTGAAAATCGGGCAAAAGTAAAACAAGATTTAGAAGAAAATAAGGAAAAAATTCTCTTAGGCTTAACTTATATCAAGCGATTTTACAATATCGATTTCGGAGACACGAATATCCGCGACATCCTAGCTTACAATCCTAGCTCCTTTGGGAAGAAGGATGTGACATCCCTGGATTGGTTGAAACATCTGGGTTCTATGACCTACGATGAAATGAAATTAACCAATAGTCCGAAAACATTTGAAAAGTATTTTTGGAAAATAACAGATAAGAGAAGCTTGTTGGATTTCCTTGATTACAATCGGACAACCTTCACAAATATGGATGGCGATACTTGGCTGAAGACAGCTACAAAAGCCATTGTTGTAGAGAAAAAATCAAAAGAAACCATGGATGAAAATGTCGGTTTGTATACGAAGTTGACATCTGAACCAGCTCACTACGGCGCAGAAGCTCAGCAAGTGACGAATCGCAGACAATACAATATGGCTACTCTTTTGGGCTTAGTCAACATAAAAGAACCGAGCATCTACGCGATTACAAACATTGCGACAGTCACTTATGGCAATATCGGAACGTATATGGATTTGACTTTAGCTAAAAATAATGAGGCTAAATATAAGACCGAATTAGAAAGAGTTAAAGCTCTGGTAGAGTTGACCGCAAACCGTCAGGCGGATTATGTAGATACTCTCTATAGAATCACCAAAGAAAACAATCGTTCAAAATTGATTACGAATCGTTTAATCGTTGACACCATGAAAAAACACTCCGATGATAAGGGCGCAACAATCAAAACGACTTGGTCAAAAGAGTTTGGTCCAGATGCCAATCAAGGCGTGAAGAATTTCATGTCACCGCTCGGTATGTATTCTCCGGCTCAAACTGTTGGTGCTGAGGCAAATGGTGCCGGTGTACGTTACTTCATGGATAGGGTTCTGGATGATCGAGGTTCAGCGACCTATTCTCATGAGATGACCCACTTGCTGGATCGCACAGTGCTCTTTAACAATTATGGCAGACGTGATGGGACAGGCGCTGAGTTCTATGCTCGAGGTATTTTTGAAAATTCTTACTATCCTGAAACCGACACTCACTTCAACTTAAACTTTGTTTTTGATGAGAGTAAGAAAGATAGTTTCTATAATAAGAAGCCAGAACGCTTCCAGTCTCCAGCCGATCTTAAAAACTATATGCACGGTAGCTTTGATGTCTTGTATAGCTTGGACTATTTAGAAGCAGAAGCAACCAAGAATCTGGCGACCAGTGACAAAATGCTCTACTTTAAGCAACTCTTGCCAACTGCAACCAGTGGTTCTAGAAGCCCTGTAAATTATACTAATTCAGGCATAAAACCAAATCATAAGAGCGAGGAGACAAAGGCTCTAACCGAGACTGAGGCTAGCAAACTGACAGATATTTTTAGTCTGATTGATCATCATATCGTGGTGAATCGTTTTCTCATCAAAGGATTTACTGGGATTGGCAAGGTAGATGCCAACGGTTACTATACTGTCGATATGTTTGATACGATTTACGGTGTCAGTGAGAATGATAGTGGTATGAGCGGAGATATCAGCTTCAGGAAGCAAGCTTTTGAATTGTTGGCTGCTTTAGGATACTATGAAGGCTTTGTGCCATATGTATCCAACCAATATAAAGGTCAAGCAGAAGCAGAAAACAAACTATTGTCTGATAAGTACATCTTTGAACAGATCTTAGTAGGAAAATCCTATGCTCAGTTTAAGAAAGAACAAGTCAGCGAGAGAATAGCAAATCTAAGTAAGCTCAAACCGATTTCTATCAACTACAATGGCAGAACTCAGGTCATAGAGAACGCTGAAAAACTGAGAGAATTGATGGCTCAAGCTGTTAAAGAAGAACTTGCTCAAATCAAAGCAGGTCATACTACAGCTCAAAAATTTAATTTCATTGAAACACCTGTTCAAAAACTGAAGAAGGCTGTTTATAAGGCTTACCTCAAAGAATCAGATGAGTTCCGAAATTCAATTTATAGTCAGTAAGAAGAAATAAAATCCTTATTGTAAGGGCTTCAGACTAAAGATAAAGTCTCAAGAATGGAAGGTTCTTGAGACTTTTCTGCTTGTTTA
>CAUVQK010000083.1:0-5923 GCA_963553705.1 uncultured Streptococcus sp. | reverse complement strand
GCATATCCCGTGTCCAGCCATCCGCATAACCCAAAGGAATGGTGCCAATCCACTCCTGAGACTGGCTAGTGTAGGTGGCTCCATAGCCAACATCTGCTCCAGCCTCTACTTCCTTGACATGTACCAATTCTGAGACCAGCGACAGAGCTGGCTTGAATTCATAAGGAAGTTCTAAGACTCTTCCGCTAGGGTTGAGACCATAGATGATGTCACCCAGCCGGACGGCATTTAGAACAGTCTCACTATGCCAGAGAGAGGTGGCAGAATTACTAGCGTGAACGAGAGAAGGAACACTGTCCAGCTCAGATAAGATCTGATGAAAACGAGCTAGCTGGGCTTCAAACTTATAGTGATCCACTTCATCTGCCGTTGCAAAGTGGGTAAAAATTCCCTCTGCGACAGCCCCAGCAGCCTGCAAGCGATGGATTGCCTCCTGAGCTTCCTGACTATCTCGAAAACCAATCCGTCCCATACCAGAGTCAATCTTGATGTGAAAATTCAATCCAGTCAAGTCTTCTTCAGCAGTTAAAGCTAGATCCAACCATTCTAAACTGGCTACGGTCAGAGACACCTTTCCCTTTCTAGCCAGCGGAAGCGCAGCCAGATCTGATACTCCAAGCACCAGAATTTTTTTGCCAATGCCAGCTGAGCGCAGCTCCAAGGCTTCATCGATATTAGACACACAAAATCCATCTACGAGGGGGTCAATATGCTTAGAAACCTCAATAGCTCCGTGACCATAAGCATTGGCCTTGACGACAGCCCACTTCTCTGTCTTCTGAGGCAGATGGGCACTCAGTTGTCTAATATTAAAAGCAATGGCAGCTAAATCAATCACTGCCTTGCTGGGTCTATGCAGACTAGCTTTCATCATTTTCCTCCAAAATAACGCTGGCTGTAACTAGGCCAGCAGCATGGCTGAGCGAAATCCAAACCTTGCCAGTAAAAGGTGACCGGCTGAAATAAGGCGCTCCCTGACGGTCATTTAAAATCTCTAAGTCCTGAAACCTGAGTTTACCGATACCGGTTCCCCAAGCTTTAGAAAAAGCCTCCTTGGCAGCCCAACGGCCGGCTAGAAATTCTATTTTCCGCTTGCCAGATAACTCCTCAAAACGAGAAAGCTCCGCCTCGGTCAGCACCTTCTTTGCAAAGCGGGCATTTTTCAGATAGGCTCGCTCAATGGCAACCAGTTCTTCTATGTCAATTCCGTGTCCTTTTATCATATCATTCTCTGGAAAGCCGACAAAACTCAGCTGGGCCGCCAGCTGAGTTCGTCTTCACCCGACAGTTAGTCCTCTTTACAGGTCAAGACTGTCCCTTTCAATTTTCCTTATTTATCTAAAGTGTTGTAAATTTCTTCAATAAGCTGAACAGTATTGTCCCAGCCTAGGCAAGGGTCAGTGATAGATTTACCAAAGGCTTCTGGCTCATTTTGCCGGCCGTCTTCCAGATAAGACTCAATCATAAAACCACGAACCGCTCTCTTAATCTTTTCGTTCCAATCCCGATTCAGCAAGGTCTGACGTACAATCCTAATCTGTTCCAGATATTGTTTGCCGGAGTTATCGTGATTGGTATCGATGACGATGAAAGGATTCTCCAAGCCCATCTTTTCATAGTAGGAAATGGCATCCAGCATATTTTCATAGTAGAAATTTGGAATGTTCTTACCGTATTCATTGGTAGCCCCACGCAGAATAACGTGAGCCAAAGTATTCCCAGAGGTTTCTACTTCCTGGCCATGAAAAAGGAAAGTCTGCTTATTTTGTGCCGCATAGACAGCGTTAAACATAACTCCCAGATTACCAGAAGTTGGATTTTTCATGCCGACTGGAGCGTCAATACCTGATGCCACAAAGCGGTGCTCCTGGTCTTCAACCGAGCGAGCCCCCACAGCATGATAGCTGACCAAGTCGTCTACCAGCACAAGATTGGACGGATAGAGCATCTCATCAGCCGTCGTCAGACCAGTCTCTGTGATAACACGGTAGTGCAGCTGACGAACAGCCTGCAAACCATTGATAAGACTAGGTGCTTTAGAAGTATCCGGCTGGTGAACCAAGCCCTTATAACCATCCCCATTGGTCCGCGGCTTAGCAGTATAGACCCGCATGACGATAAAAATCTTATCTGCGACCTTCTTCTGCAGCTCTGACAAACGGCGGGCATACTCCAGCACAGCCTCTTCATTGTCTGATGAGCAAGGACCAATCACCAAGAGAATACGCTCGTCTTCCCCACTGAGAATCTCAGCTAGTTCTTGGTCTCGCTTGTTTTTATGAGTCAAGGCCTGACCAGTCAGCCTGGTTCTGGACTTAATCTGCTCAATGTCAATCTTCTGACCTTTTTCAATAAACGCCATACTATTTTCCTAATGTATCATAAATCTCACGAACCAGCTGTTCTGTATTTGCCCAACCCAGACAAGGATCAGTAATGGACTTGCCAAAGACTTCTGGTTCGTCCTGACGACCGTCTTCCAGATAAGACTCAATCATAAAGCCACGCACTGTAGCCTTAATCTTTTCATTCCAGTCCCGGTTAATCAGAGTCTGGCGAACGATACGGACCTGCTCCAGATACTGCTTACCAGAGTTATCATGATTGGTATCAATGATGATAAAGGGATTTTCTAAGCCCATTTTTTCATACTGGGCAATGGTATCCAGCAGGTTATCATAATAGTAATTGGGAATATTCTTGCCGTATTCATTCAGAGCACCGCGCAAGATGGCATGCGCCAAGGGATTGCCAGATGTTTCTACTTCCTTACCAGCGAATAGGAAACTCTGCTTGTTCTGAGCTGCATAGATGCCGTTAAACATGACATTGAGATTACCAGAAGTCGGATTTTTCAAGCCCGTTGGCAAATCTGCTCCACTAGCCACAAAGCGGTGCTGCTGGTCTTCGACCGAGCGAGCTCCTACAGCCATGTAAGAAATCAAATCATCTACCAGAGGCAGATTTTCCGGATAGAGCATCTCATCAGCTGTGGTCATGCCCGTTTCAGAAATAACCCGATAGTGCAGATTGCGAACTGCCTTGATACCGTTAATCAGACTAGGAGCGGCAGTCGCATTAGGCTGATGAATAAGCCCTTTGTAGCCATCTCCGTTCGTCCGAGGCTTAGCAGTATAAACCCGCATGACCATGAAAATGCGGTCTTTTACTTCTTCTTGGAGAGCAGATAGACGCTTGGCATACTCTAGCACCGCTTCTTCGTTATCTGAAGAGCAGGGACCGATAACCAAGAGAATGCGGTCATCTTGGCCACGCAGAATGGCTTCCAACTCTCGGTCACGCTTTTCCTTGCGAGCTAACATGTCGCCTTCTAGCTTAGCAAGTTGGCGAACTTCTGCCACATCAATGGGTTGACTAGTTGCTTTAAAGGTCATCTATTCTCCTTCTTTTATGTTTTACTTTTTGCGGCCGTGACAGTTCTTGAACTTCTTGCCAGAACCACATGGACAAGGGTCATTTCTCTTTACATTAGACAGGTTTACATTCTCAGGCATATTTGGCGCCTTGGCAGAGATATTGCGGGTAGCTGTGGTATTGATAGCCCGCTCTGTCCGAGGGCGCTCTTGCTCATGAATCTGCGCTTTCATCATCAGACGAGTCACGTCAAACTCAATAGAGCCAATCATATCGTTGAACATACGGAAGCTTTCTGCTTGATATTCGACAACTGGGTTATTTTGTGCATAACCGCGCAGTCCAACAGCATTGCGCAGCTGGTCAAGGGCGTCGATATGGTCAGTCCACTTGCTGTCCACCACGCGCAGAATCAAGACCTTCTGGAATTCACGTACAGCTTCTTCGTCTCGCAGTTTAGCAATCTGACTGTCGTAGACTTCCAATGCACGTTCAAACAGATAATCTTTGATTTCTTGGTCAGACTTGCCTTCCAAATCGCTGTCTGAAATAGAATCTTCTGAAACCAAGTTATACTTAGCAAAGTTTAAAATCGCTTCAATCTTATCATCCTGATCAGAGTGGCTGCTGCCATCAACGATACGGTTGATCGTCCGCTTAATCATAGCATGGATTTCAGGACTGAGGTCACGGTCAGCAGTAATGACATCGTGGCGCTCGGCATAGATGATTTCCCGTTGCTCGCGCATCACGTCATCATACTGCAAGACTTGTTTCCGCGTATCGTAGTTATTTCCTTCGACACGCTTCTGAGCTGCCTCTACCTGACGGGTCAGCATGCCAGACTTGATAACAGAATCTTCGTCACTAAGGTTCATTCGATCCAAGAGGGCTTTAATGCGCTCTGAGCCAAAGCGACGCATCAGCTCATCTTCCAGTGATAGATAGAACTGTGACTCACCTGGATCACCCTGACGACCTGAACGTCCACGCAGCTGATTATCAATCCGGCGGCTTTCATGGCGCTCCGTACCGATAACGCAGAGACCGCCCAGTTCGCGAACACCTTCACCCAGCTTGATGTCGGTTCCCCGTCCGGCCATATTGGTCGCAATGGTAACCGCACCACGTTGACCGGCGTTCATGATAATTTGTGCTTCTTTATAGTGGTTTTTCGCATTAAGAACTTCGTGAGGAACCCCAGCTTCTACCAATTTCTTAGAAATATAATCACTGGTTTCAACCGCAACAGTACCAACCAGAACTGGCTGGCCTTTTTCATGACGCTCTTTAACATCCTGAACAACTGCCTTAAACTTAGAATCAATACTTGGGTAGAGCAGGTCAGAATGGTCAATACGTGCTACCGGACGGTTGGTTGGAATCGGAATAACACGAATGTTGTATGTTTCTCGGAACTCTTCTTCCTCCGTCTTAGCTGTACCTGTCATACCGGACAGCTTCTTATACATACGGAAGAGGTTCTGATAAGTAATGGAAGCAGATGTCTTTGTTTCTTCCTGAATCGGTACACCTTCTTTGGCTTCAATCGCTTGGTGGAGACCGTCAGAGTAACGGCGGCCTTCCATTGTCCGACCAGTAAACTGATCGACAATCAGAATTTCCTGATCTTCACTGACCACATAGTCAATGTCAAGGAGCATGATGTAGTTAGCTCGCAGAGCATTGTCGATAAAGTGAGTCAGAGCAACATTTTCAATATCGTAGAGATTGTCCAGCTTGAAGTAGCTTTCCGCCTTGTCAATACCTGAGTCAGACAGACCAATCGTCTTAGACTGAACATCGATGATGTAGTCGTCCTTATCCAGAGATTTGACATAGTGGTCAGCCATATGATAAAGCTGGTTGGTATCTGAAGAAACCGGTCCGGATACGATCAATGGTGTCCGGGCTTCGTCAATCAGGATTGAGTCCACCTCATCGACCAAAGCATAGTTGAGTGGACGCTGCACCATGTTTTCAGCGCGGACCACCATGTTATCACGCAGGTAGTCAAAGCCGATCTCAGCATTGGTTGAATAGGTAATGTCACAAGCGTATGCTTCTTTTTTCTCAGATGGAGACTTAGCTGCCAGATTGATACCGACAGAAAGGCCAAGCCAAGAATAGAGTTCACCCATTTCAGTCGCATCACGCTCAGTCAGGTATTCGTTGACTGTGACAACATGCACACCTTTTCCTGCAAGGGCATTTAGGTAAACTGGCATTGTCGCTGTCAAGGTTTTTCCTTCACCGGTACGCATCTCTGGAACGTCACCATGATGGAGAACGATCCCTCCCATAACCTGTACCTTATAAGGGAAAAGACCCAACACACGCTTAGCTCCTTCACGAACAACTGCAAAAGCTTCAAATAAGAGCTGATCTAAAGTTTCACCATCAGCATAGCGTTTCTTGAATTCTTCCGTTTTTGCCTGAAGTTCTTCATCAGACAAAGCTGCCATTTCGTCTTCATAAGCCAAGACCTTGTCAGCCATTTTTTCTAATTTTCTTAATTCACCTTTATCATTTTCAATGATAGTCTTTA
>CAUVQK010000082.1:0-5947 GCA_963553705.1 uncultured Streptococcus sp. | reverse complement strand
AAATTTTTTTGAAAGAAAGTATATCATGAATTTAAAAGACTACATTGCAACAATCGAAAATTATCCAAAGGAAGGCGTGACATTCCGTGATATCAGCCCATTGATGGCAGATGGAAATGCTTATAGCTACGCTGTTCGTGAGATTGTGCAATATGCTACAGACAAGAAGATTGACATGATCGTTGGACCGGAAGCTCGTGGCTTTATCGTGGGCTGTCCAGTTGCCTTTGAGTTAGGAATCGGCTTTGCTCCAGTCCGTAAGCCTGGCAAGCTTCCTCGTGAAGTTATCTCAGCCGACTATGAAAAAGAGTATGGTATGGATACCCTGACCATGCATGCCGATGCTATCAAGCCAGGTCAGCGCGTTCTAATCGTAGATGATCTCCTTGCGACTGGTGGAACAGTGAAGGCGACGATTGAGATGATTGAGCGCCTTGGTGGTGTAGTAGCTGGCTGCGCCTTCCTTATTGAGCTGGATGAGCTCAAGGGTCGCGAAGTTATCGGTGATTACGACTACAAGGTTCTGATGCACTATTAATACATAGTTTCTAGCTATATCTAGTTAGAGAAAAAGTATAATTGAAAACTATATCTCCTTTCAGTATAATGAAAGTACATTGGATAAATAAAGAATAGGCTGGAAAAGTATTTCCAAGCCTTTCTAACGATTGAAGGAGATATTTTCATGCCAATTAAGATTGATAAGAAACTGCCAGCTGTTGACATTTTAAGTTCTGAGAATATCTTTGTCATGGATGACGACAGGGCGGATCATCAGGATATCCGCCCTCTGAATATTCTGGTACTCAATCTCATGCCACAGAAAATGGTAACGGAGACTCAGATACTGCGCCACTTAGCTAATACTCCACTGCAGTTGACTATTGACTTCCTCTACATGAGCTCTCACCAGTCTAAAACGACACGTGCAGAGCATATGGAGACTTTCTATAAGACTTTTGATGAGGTTAAAAATCGCTATTTTGATGGCTTGATTATCACTGGTGCACCGGTAGAGCATCTGCCTTTTGAAGCGGTAGACTACTGGGACGAATTCCAGCAGGTGATTGAATGGTCCAAGACCCATGTCTTTTCGACTCTGCATATCTGTTGGGGAGCTCAGGCTGGACTTTACGCTCGCTACGGCGTTGACAAGCACCAAATGACGCGCAAATTATCGGGTGTCTATAGCCAGTCAGCTGACAGCAGTAATCTACTTTTCCGTGGCTTTGACGATGAGTTCTATGCGCCGCATTCCCGGCATACTGAAGTTCTAAAGGAAGATATTGTCAATCTGACCAATCTGGAAATTCTCTCATATGGAGAAGATACTGGCTTATCTGTGCTGGCTAGCCGAGACTTGCGAGAGGTGTATAGTTTCGGTCACATGGAGTATGACCGTGATACTTTATCCAAGGAGTATTTCCGCGATTTGAAGGTAGGGAAGAATCCACATATTCCAGAGAATTATTTCAAAAACGATGATGTCCATGCGACACCGGCCTTGCGTTGGAGTTCGGCCGCAGCACTCTTTTTCAGCAATTGGGTTAATTATGCTGTCTATCAGGAGACACCTTTTGACTGGGAAAGTCCTGAAAATGATGTATCGTTTTTTGCTTATCTATAAGAGGTGACATGACTTATTTATCAGCTTTTAAATCGGGCAATCTTGTAATCCCGAGTGCCCTTCTTTTACATTTTAAGGACATCTTTGATTCCAGCGATGATTTTTTGGTCTGGCAGTTTTTCTATCTGCAAAATACGACTTCTCTGGAAGAGCTGGCGCCTAGTCAAATTGCGGAGCACATTGGCAAGACCCTGTCAGAAGTCAATCGCTCTATGTCCCATCTGACGGAGAAAGGTCTCTTGCAGTATAAGACCATTGAGCTGAATGGAGAGACAGAGGTTATCTTTGATGCTTCACCGGCTTTAGAAAAGCTGGATGAACTGCTGGCAGCTAAAAGCGGTCATCAGACTGTAGCAAAGGCGCCTCAGAATGTTTTGAAAGACTTGGTGGAGACCTTCCAGCAGGAGCTGGGTCGTCTCTTGACACCCTTTGAAATTGAGGACTTGACCAAGACTGTTCAAGACGACAAAACCAATCCTGACTTGGTCAAGGCTGCTCTTCGTGAGGCTGTGTTTAATGGCAAAGCCAACTGGAAGTATATTCAGGCTATCTTGCGTAATTGGCGCAAGGAAGGCATCACTACGCTTGCTCAGGTAGAAGCCAAACGGGAAGAACGTGAAGCCGCCAATCCTCAAAATGTGACAGTTTCAGATGATTTCCTCAATGCCATGAATTTATGGAAGGACTGACTTTATTAGATTTATAGTGGCCTGTTAGATATGACAGGCCCTTGGTTTTATAAAAAAGGAGAAAAGTATGACCTATCAATTACCAAAAGTCTGGTCTGCTGCGGACAGCGACCAAGGAAAATTTTCAGGTATCAATCAGCCTACTGCAGGCGCGCGTTTTGAGCAGAAGCTTCCTGTCGGTAAAGAGCCTTTTCAGCTTTATTCGCTTGGGACTCCAAATGGGGTCAAGGTGACGATTATGTTGGAGGAACTACTGGCAGCAGGTGTGACAGAGGCTGCCTATGACCTCTATAAGATCAGCATCATGGATGGCGATCAGTTTGGCTCAGATTTTGTGAAAATCAATCCCAACTCCAAGATTCCGGCCTTGTTGGACCAGTCAGGTCATAAGCCGATTCCTGTCTTTGAATCAGCAAATATCCTGCTCTATCTGGCAGAGAAGTTTGGAAAGCTGATTCCGTCAGATTTGGCCGGTCGGACTGAGGTGCTCAACTGGCTCTTCTGGCAGACAGGAGCGGCGCCCTTCTTGGGAGGCGGATTTGGTCATTTCTTTAACTATGCTCCAGAAAAGCTAGAATATCCAATTAACCGCTTTACCATGGAAGCCAAGCGACAGCTGGATTTATTAGACAAAGAATTGGCTAAGAAAGCTTATATAGCTGGAGAAGACTACAGTATTGCTGATATTGCTATCTGGTCTTGGTATGGTCAGTTAGTGCAGGATAAGCTCTATCCAGGCGCAGCTGAGTTCTTGGATGCTGCATCCTACAAACACCTATCTGCTTGGGCGAAGAAGATTGCAGCTCGTCCGGCAGTCCAGCGCGGTTTAGCTGCCGAGTATCAGGAAATCAAATAAAAAAGTGATGGGTAGAACACCCATCATCAAGTGGCGAGACAAAATCAATTTATCAACAGGCTGATTTTTCCTGCGCTGCTTTTTTTATACCCTTAAAAATGATATACTGAATAGAAGAATGTTTAGAAAAGAGTAAACAATGCAAAAAAAGACTATTTCCCAACGCTTGGAGCGAGTAGCTGCTTTTGTGCTGGATGGGGCAAAGTTGCTGGATGTTGGGAGCGATCACGCCTATCTGCCTATTTACCTGATTCAGCAGGGACGGATTGAGAAGGCTCTGGCCGGAGAAGTGGTAGAGGGGCCTTTTCGGTCTGCCCAGAAAAATGTGGCAGAGCATAGGCTGACGGAGCAGATTGAGGTTCGTCTTGCCAATGGTCTGGCGGCTTTTGAAGTAGAAGATCAGATTGACACCATCGTTATCGCTGGCATGGGTGGTCGCTTGATTTCAGAGATTTTGGAAAATGGCAGAGCTAAGCTTGGAGCTATTTCCCGCTTGATTTTGCAGCCCAATAACCGAGAGGATGAACTTCGCAGCTGGCTGGTATCTAACGGTTTTCGTTTGCTGGCTGAGGATATCTTAGAAGAGGCTGGTAAGTTTTACGAAATCCTGGTAGCAGAAGCTGGCCAGCAAACTTTGACAGAGCAAGAAAAGCGTTTCGGACCTTTTCTGATGAAGCAACAATCACCTGCTTTTCAGTTAAGATGGCAGAAAGAACTGAAGAAACTTGAAGGAGCTCTAGTTCATATCCCAGAAAAAAATGAGCTGGAACGCTCTGCTATGTCTCAAAAAATCGAAAGTATCAAGGAGGTGCTCCATGCTAGCAAGTAAAATCATCGCCCGTTATGAAGCCTACTGCCCGCAAGAACTGTCCATGGAGGGCGACATTTCTGGCCTGCAAATCGGGACTTTGGATAAAGAAGTAGCCAAGGTTCTAGTGGCTCTGGATATTCGCGAGCAGACGGTAGCGGAGGCTATTGAGGTAAATGCTGGACTGATTATCGTTAAGCATGCTCCTATTTTTCGCCCACTAAAGGACCTAGTAGCGGATAAGGCACAAAATCAAATTGTTTTAGACCTCATCAAGCATGATATTGCTGTTTATGTCAGTCATACCAATATCGATGTTGTGGAGGACGGTCTTAATGACTTGTTCTGCCAGCTTCTTGAGATTGAGGAGACAAGTTATCTTAGTCAGACGGGGCCAGATTACGGTATTGGCCGCGTAGGGAAGATTGCTCCTCAGACCTTTGGGGAATTTGCGGCTAAGGTCAAGGCAAGTTTTGGACTAGATAGCTTGCGTATGGTCGCTTATGAAGAAGAGGATCTCGAACGCGTGATTGAGCGTGTAGCTATCTGCGGTGGCAGCGGTCAGTCCTTTTATCAAGAGGCCATTGCCAAGGGAGCGCAGGTCTACATTACAGGTGATATTTACTATCACACAGCTCAGGAAATGCTGACAGAAGGACTTTTAGCGATGGATCCTGGACACCATATTGAGGTTCTTTTTACGGAAAAATTGAAAGAAAAATTTGATCTTTGGAAGGCAGAAGAGGGATGGGAGATTGAGATTCTGGCTAGTCAGGCTTGGACCAATCCTTTCCGACATATTTGAGAGGGAGTGACATGAAAAGAGTAGCAGTAATTGGTGCTGGGATTGTCGGATCAACAGCAGCTTACTATCTGTCCCAATCCCCGGATGTGGAAGTGACTGTCTTTGATGACGGCAAGGGGCAGGCAACCAAGGCAGCCGCTGGCATTATCAGTCCTTGGTTTTCCAAGCGTCGCAACAAGGCTTGGTACAGGATGGCGCGTTTGGGCGCTGATTTTTATCAGGACTTGATTGCGGAACTGAAAGATGCTGGAATCCAGACAGACTTTTACCAACAGACAGGTGTTTATCTGCTGAAAAAGGACGAGAGCAAGCTGCAGGAACTTTATGATTTGGCTGCTAATCGCCGGGAAGAGTCGCCCTTAATAGGGGACTTGAGTCTTCTCAGCCTTCAGGAAGCCCAGGAGAAATTTCCAGACTTGCAAGGCTTTGAGCGGCTTCTTTATGCGTCCGGTGGTGCCCGTGTGGAGGGAGCACTCTTGACGGAGACGCTTGTGAAAGCAAGCAAGGCAGAGTTGGTTGAGAAAAAGGCAAGCTTGACAGTAGATGGAGAGCAACTTCTTGTGGACGGACGCAGCTTTGACTGTGTCATCTTAGCTGTGGGGGCTTGGCTAGGAGAAATCTTGCAGCCACTGGGCTATAAGACAGATGTTCGGCCGCAAAAGGGACAGCTACGTGATTTTAAGCTGGCTGAAAAGACGGATGACTACCCTGTGGTTATGCCTGAGGGCGAGCTGGATATCATTCCTTTTCTAGCAGGCAAGGTCAGTGTCGGTGCCAGTCATGAAAATGATCAGGGCTTTGATTTAACGGTAGATAAGAAAGTGCTGGATCAGTTGCAGCGAGAAGCGGAAACTTACTTGCCAAGGTTGTCTAATGCAGAGATTCTAGGTGAGCGCGTGGGAATACGGGCTTATACCAGTGACTTTGCGCCTTTCTTCGGAGCTGTACCAGATTTGCTAAATGTCTACGCTGCCAGCGGATTAGGCTCTTCTGGTCTGACAACTGGCCCGCTTATCGGCCGCCAATTGGCCCAGATGGCTTTAGGAGAAGCGGGGCTGCTGAATCCAGCTGACTATCCTATCGAGCGGTATGTGAAGAAGGTTTGATATGACAGAAACTATTTTGAATTGGGTCAATGTTTGTGTGAAAAAAGATGATGAAA
>CAUVQK010000081.1:0-5957 GCA_963553705.1 uncultured Streptococcus sp. | reverse complement strand
GGAGGAGGCAGAGGCTACGGTCTGCTCTTTATCCTATCCGGTATCTCTATCAGCATCGGTGCTTATCTGCTCTCCCGAGCACGTTCAGTAAAGGAGCTGGAATATGTTTCAACGCTTGATAAAAAATGATTTAAAAGAAAACAAAGTCAGCATGCTAGTCATTGGACTTTTCCTGCTTCTGACTCTGACTCTGAGCTTTGCAGCCACTCGCCTGACCGTCAGTCTGACTAGCTCGATTGAGCGCTTTGTAGAAACAGCTAAAAGTCCTCACCTGCTACAGATGCACAGCGGAAGCGTTGACCAAGAACGCCTGCAAAACTTCGTCCAGCAGCATCCAGAAATTGCCTCTTGGCAGCTGACAGACTTTGTCAATGTGGAAGGATCAGCCATCCGCATCAATGAGAAAAACTCACTTCAGGACAGCTCCCAGGATAATGGCTTTTCCAGTCAGAACCAAAACTTTGACTTTCTGCTGGATCAGAATAACCGGCCTGCCCAGCCTCAGCCAGGGCAAGTTTATATCCCCCTTTATTATTACAATAGCGGAAAAATCAAAATCGGCGACCAAATAAGGGTCGGCAAGCTGCAGCTAACTGTCAAGGGCTTTATCCGAGATGCCCAGATGAATGCTGGTCTAGTCTCCTCCAAGCGCTTCCTCATCTCACAGACTGATTTGCAAACTCTGAAAAAAGAAGCATTTACATCTAATGAGAACCTGATTGCTTTTCGAGTGCATAAGCTTAGTCAGATCTCAGCTATCGAGCAAGCCTATAAAAATGCAGAGCTTGAGTCCAATGGGCCGCCCATGATTACCTATCCGACGATCAAGATGATTAATGGCTTCAATGATGCTCTAGTCATCCTAGTCATGGGGTTACTGGTTATGGCTATCATTGGCATCACCTTTCTCTGCATGCGCTTTGCCCTCTTGACCAAGATTCAAGAAGAACTGCAGCAGATTGCAGTTATGAAGGTGATGGGGCTGCCCCAAAGCTTTATCAGCAGGGTCTACCTGACCAAGTATTATTTCTGTCTAGCTCTAGCAACCATCGCAGGCTGGGGACTGTCCTTTCTTCTGAGCGCTCCTTTTAAAAAGCAGATGGCACTGTCTATGGGGCAAAGTCCGACGCCCTTCTATAGCTACCTTCTGGAAATGCTAGTGGCTCTAATGCTCTGTCTCTTAGTCTTCTGGCTGACTGCCCGGCCTCTCAGCTCTTTTAAGAAAATGACACCCGGCCAAGCTTTAAGATTAGCTTCTTCCAACAGTCTGACCGAGACGCGTTCTACTCCCAAAATGGGCTTACCAACTATCCCATTCTTAGACAGACCCTATTTCGCCCTAAAAACGATTCTGAATCATAAAAAACTCTATTTGACTATCTTGCTCATTGTCAGTCTGATTAGCCTACTTATCCTGCTGCCAGCCAGTCTCTACAGCACTGTGATGGACAAGAACTTCATTCAGTATCTGGGAGCTGGTCAGGCAGATGTGTTGGTTGATATTTCTCAGACTGAAGATATCGATACCAAGGCTGCCCAGCTTCTGAAAGAACTGAAGGCAGACAAGGACATCGCAGAGATTAATCAGTACCAGAGCCAAAATTTCTCCTATCAAGACCAGCAAGGTCAAACACAGCAGTTGCGGGTAACTCTGGGAAACCATGCAGGATTTCCAGTCAAATACAGCCAAGGCCGCTATCCTAAAAACGAGCATGAAATTGCCCTCTCCAAGCTTAATGCAGAGGAGCTCAAGCTAAAAGTAGGCGACAGCCTGACCTTGACGGTAGACGGTCAAGCCAGAAAACTAAAAGTAGTCGGTATATACTCGGACCTGACTTACGGCGGCAAGACCGTCAAGGCTGTCTTTGTGGCAAAGCAAGCTCAAACGCTCAATAGTCTGACGACCATCCGCCTTAAAGATGCTAGCAACAAAACTCAAAAAATCAACGAATGGAAAAAACGCTATTCCAACTATAAATTAACCGACGTAGAAGACTTTTTCCATCAGACTTTTGATGACATGCTAGCCATGCTCCGCTTGATTCAGACCAGCGTTTTCTGGACAGGGCTCGGCATTGTCTTCATCCTTATGACTCTCTTTGTCTATATGATTTTCACCAAGGACCAAGCTGACTTGGCACTTTATCGGATGCTGGGATTTGGCAGTGAACGACTCAGGAGCCACTACCTGCTCGCTGTCTGCTTCATCTTAATGCTGGCTCTGGCAATAGCCAACCTGCTGCTCCTTAGTCTGGGGCAAGAAGTCTGCAGTCTGTTGCTCAGCAGCTTCGGTATCAGCAAACTCCAGCTCATCATCAATAAGTCCCTTACTTTTCTATGGACACCGCTGGCTCTGCTTCTTAGCGGACTCACAGCAGCACACATCAGTCTCCGATCGCTGAACAAGCTGGAAATTGGACGCTATCTCAAGGAACATTGACCTTAAGCAGATAGCGTTTGAGCGCTTAGCATTTATTTTACATCCGAGGAGAAGCCTATGTTATTAGAAGCACATAACCTCAGCAAAAGCTATCAGGAAAATCAGGACCCCATTCTCCGTGATTTGTCGCTAGAGATTGAAAGCGGCCAATTCATCGCCATCATGGGGCCGTCTGGCTGCGGGAAATCCACTCTTCTCAATCTTCTGTCCACCATTGACAGACCTGACCAAGGACAGATTCTTTACCAGAGACAGGACCTGCTAGCTATGAAAGACAAGGACTTAGACCGCCTTCGCAGAGAGGCTTTCGGCTTTGTCTTCCAGCAGGCAACCTTCCTGAAAAATCTCAATATCCTAGACAATATCTGCCTACCGAGTATTATTGGTAAGAAAAGCAGCGAGCGAAAGGCAGCCTATGAGCGAGCCAAGGAGTTAATGGCTCTGACTGGCATTAAGGACATTGCTCACCGCTCTATCCATCAGGTATCGGGCGGCCAGCTCCAGCGAGCCGGCATCTGCCGGGCTCTCATGAACCAGCCTCGAATCATTTTTGCTGACGAGCCGACAGGAGCGCTCAACTCTCAGGCTGGCCGTCAAGCTATGGAGCTCATGCAGCACTTCCACCAGCAGGGCGCAAGCATTCTCCTAGTGACGCACGATGCCAGTGTGGCGACCTATGCCGACAAGGTGCTGCTTATTTTAGATGGCAAGATAAAAAAAGAAGTTCTCTTTGACCAAACCACTAATCAGGATGAGCGGCGCCAGCTGCTCTTGGCGGAGCTCAATCAGATTGGCATATAAGAAAAGAGGCCCTTTGGCAGAATGCCGGGGTCTCCTTTTTATGATATAATAGGATGAATACTGACAAACAAGGATGAAACTATGACACCGCAAGAATTTTACCAGCTCTTAGCCCAGCAGGGGATCGAGCTGACCGACCGCCAGAAAGACCAGTTTGAGCGTTATTTTGAACTTCTGGTCGAATGGAATGAAAAAATCAATCTGACAGCTATCACCGAGAAAAATGAAGTCTACCTCAAGCATTTCTATGATTCAATAGCGCCCGTTTTGCAAGGCCTGATTGATAATCAAGAGCTTAAACTGCTGGATATCGGAGCCGGGGCTGGCTTTCCCAGTCTCCCTATGAAAATCATCTGCCCCCAGCTGGATGTGACTATCATTGACTCGCTCAACAAACGCATCAACTTCCTCAAACTGCTGGCAGAGGAGCTGGAGTTGGACAAGGTTCACTTCTACCACGGTCGTGCAGAAGACTTTGCTCAGGACAAGGCCTTTCGGGCACAATTTGACCTAGTCACCGCCCGTGCAGTCGCTCGGATGCAGGTCCTATCTGAGCTGACCATTCCCTATCTAAAAGTGGGTGGCAAGCTCCTAGCGCTCAAGGCTTCTAATGCTCCAGAAGAACTGGAAGAAGCAAAAAATGCCCTCAATTTACTCTTTAGCAAGGTCCAAGACAATCTCAGCTATGCCCTACCAAACGGGGACCCCCGCTTTATCACAGTGGTGGAAAAGAAGAAAGAGACCCCCAATAAATACCCCCGCAAAGCCGGCATGCCAAATAAAAGGCCCTTATAAGAAAAGAATCAGGCAAGGATTGCCTGGTTTTTTATGTCATCTTCAATAATTCAATTTGCTTCAGACGTTCCTTTTTAACAGCTTCAAAATCACCTGGATGCATCTTGTTAATCAAGGTAATAGCAAAATCTGCTGCCCAAAGGCCATGGTATTTGACATGAGGACTAGCTACAAGCTGGGCCATGGTTCGATAGAATCTCACTTTAACTACATCTTCTTCCTTTTTTGCTAAACGTGAAATCTCAAAGCTCAGATTTCTAGCAGCATGATAAGAACTCTCCCCAGCTAACCAGTCATCCATAGCGATAAGAGCCTGTTTCATCTCTTTTGTGAATGCAAAAGTAGTTAGCTCCGAAAGATGAGCGGCATACACTTGGCAAAATCGAACTACTTCTTGGTGTGTTTTTTCTTCATAAACTTTAATAAAGGCTTTCTTCAAGTCTGGCGCATCCTCTATTTTCCCCAAAGGTTTTTGATAAGCATAGATATCCATTTTCTGTCCTACCTCCACGGATTGTAAAAGCGGCCGTGATTGACTGCGAAGAGGGCAAAGCAGAGCAATAGAAAGGCGACTGCCAGTGTCAGCACCAGCATATCTCGTCTGCTTAGAGCCTGATAGGTATACCATGTGCGTTTTTTATTTTTTCCGAAACGGCGCAGCTCCATGGCTGTGGCAATGGTATTGATGCGCTCTAGCGAGCTGAAAATCAGCGGAATGATAATCTGCAGATTTCCCTTTACGCGCTGAGTAAGTTTGGCCTTCTTGGACAATTCCTGACCGCGCGCTTCCTGGGACATCCTGATTAGAAAGAATTCTTCCTGCAAATCTGGAATATAGCGGAGCGTCAGACTGACCGCGTAAGCAATTTTATAGGAAATACCAAGCTGATGAAGGCTGGAAGCAAACTGACTGGGATGGGTTGTCATAAGGAAAATCACTGCCAGAGGAATGGTCGAAACATACTTGAGCAGGAGATTAAAGAGGTAGAACAGCTCTTGAGCTGTTAGATTATAGGCTCCCCATCCAGTCCAGAGGACATCTTTGGATCCGTAGATATCGACACCATACTGAGGGGCAAAAAGATAGACCATCACTAAGTTAAGAGCAGCAAAGGATGCCGCAAAGACTAAAACAAATGAAATGTCTCGGATGCGGATGTGAGACAGCCGAAAGAGGCAGAGAGACAGCAGGGCTAGAACCAACAAAAAACGAGTATCATAGCTGATCATAGCTGCCACTGATACCAGAACGAAGAAGAGCATCTTGCTGGCACCGGACAGACCATAAAGAAACGTCTCGCCTGCATGGTAGCCGATTAATTTTCGCTGATTAAGCATGCTTGTCCTCCTTTTCTCGCATATAAAATTCGGTCAAAGCCAGAGGGTCGGCACCAATCTTCTCAGCCAGAGCAAAGATTGACGTTTCCTTTAGATGAGCCGCCGCAATCAACTCTTGATCTGTCAGCACCTGCGCAGGCGCCTTATCGGCTAAAATCTGACCATCCACCACAACCACTGCCCGATCTGAGTAATCCAGCATCAGCTGCATATCGTGGGTAATCATGATAATCGTATGTCCTTGCTGATTGAGCTCGTCTAGAAAGTCCATCATCTCGGTATAATGGCGCTGGTCCTGGCCAGCTGTCGGCTCATCCAAGAGGATAATCTCGGGATTCAGCACCAAGATAGACGCAATGGTCACCCGCTTCTTCTGGCCGAAAGACAGGGCCGAAATCGGCCAACTACGGAATTCATAGAGTCCACAGGTCTTGAGAGCCGCATGGACTCGCTCTTCGATTTCCGATTCTTCCAGTCCACGCAAGCGCAAGCCTAAAGCCACTTCATCAAAAATCATGGCTGCCGAAATCATCTGATTGGGATTCTGCAGGACATAGCCAATCCGCTCAGCTCGCTCCTTGAT
>CAUVQK010000080.1:0-5971 GCA_963553705.1 uncultured Streptococcus sp. | reverse complement strand
AATTAAAAAATAAGAAAACCCAGCCATGACAGCTGAGTTTCTGCTTTATTTTTTATCTAAATCGCGCAGCATCTGGTCGATTTTATTGCCATACTCGATGGATTCGTCCTTGACAAAGGTCAAATCTGGAATCTTGTACATTTTCAGATTGTGACCAAGCTCCCGCTTGATAGTACCGGTTGCTTTTTCCAGACCGGTCTGAGCTTTTTGATTATCAGAGGCCAGATTGCTCATAATCGTGAAGTAGACCTTGGCCATGGATAGGTCGCCCAGCATTTGGACATCGGTAATGGTCACACCTTGAACACGCGGGTCACGAACTTTCTTCTGCAAGATTTCATTGACTTCACGCTTGATTTCCATGCCCACACGGTCTGTACGAAAATTATTTGCCATGAGATTTCCTTTCTAATTTTTCTCTTCTGCAATATAAGCTAGGCCTAGCCTAGCTTATATTTTAGTTTTAATGAATGAAATTCGATCTAAACTCTTTGTGAAAAAGATGTGGAACTAGAAGTATCAACTTCCACCAAATATGATTTCACTGCGAGTTTTTAACCTACTTCTTATCTTATTTCTTAATTTCTTCCATGATATAGGCTTCGATCGTGTCATCTACTTGGATGTCATTGTAGCCATCAATCATGAGTCCACCTTCACGGCCGTTGGTAACTTCCTTAACATCATCCTTGAAGTGCTTGAGGCTGGCAAGCTCACCATCGTAAATCACGACGCCGTCACGGATAACACGAACCTTGGAATCACGGGTAACTTTACCGTTGATAACCATAAATCCACCGATAGTACCAACCTTGGAAACCTTGAAGGTCTCGCGGATAAGAGCTTCCCCAATGATTTTTTCTTCGTATTCTGGGTCCAGCATTCCCTTCATGGCATCTTCCATTTCTTCAATAACCTTGTAGATAATGCTGTGGAGACGGATTTCGACATCATCAGCTTCTGCCTGCTGGCGAGCTTGAGATGTAGGACGAACGTTAAATCCGATGATGAAAGCATTTGAAGCTTCCGCCAGTGTCACGTCAGATTCATTGATAGCACCAACCGCTGAGTGGACGATGGTAATCTTAACGCCTTCCACTTCAATTTTTTGTAGGGAAGCAGACAGGGCTTCTACAGAACCTTGCACATCAGCCTTGATGATAACATTGACAGACTTGACTTCACCAGCTTTGAGGGTATCAAAGAGATTTTCCAGACTAACGCGGTGAGTAGCTTGACGCTGTTTGAGAAGGGCACGTTTGGCACGTTCTTCACCGGCTGCACGCGCAGCTTTTTCATCTTCATAGACCGCAAAGTGGTCACCAGCCATCGGAGTTTCATTGAGACCAGTGATAGAAACCGGTGTAGATGGTCCTGCCACCTTCACGCGACGGCCCAAGTCGTTGGTCATAGCCCGAACCCGACCGAAGGTATTTCCAACAACGATTGGATCCTGCACATTCAGAGTCCCCTGCTGAACCAGAAGAGTTGCGACAGCACCTTTTCCTTTATCCAGACGGGCTTCAATGACTGTACCAATCGCTCGAACAGTCGGATCTGCCTTGAGCTCTTGAATTTCAGCCACCAAGAGGACTGTTTCCAGCAAGCTGTCAATATTTTGATTGAATTTCGCTGAGATTTCTACAAATTCAGAATCTCCGCCCCAAGCTGTTGACATGACACCATGCTCAGCCAATTCACCGATCACGCGCTCAGGATTCGCTCCTGGCTTATCAATCTTGTTGATAGCTACGATGATTGGGACATCAGCGGCTTTGGAATGGTTGATAGCTTCGATCGTTTGCGGCATAACACCGTCATCAGCTGCAACGACCAGGATAGTGATATCCGTAACAGAGGCACCGCGGGCCCGCATAGAAGTAAAGGCCGCGTGTCCAGGCGTATCCAAGAAAGTAATCTTCTTGCCGCTTTCCTCAATCTGGTAAGCACCGATGTGCTGAGTGATACCACCTGCTTCACCTGTTGCTACGCGAGAGTTACGCAGAGTATCCAAGAGGGTTGTTTTACCATGGTCAACGTGTCCCATGATAGTTACAACTGGCGGACGCTCTACCAAGGCATCTTGGTTGATATAACCTTCTTCTACGAAGAAGCGCTCAATATCAGCTGTGTCAACTTCTACCTTCTTCTTAGCTTCGATACCGTAGTCCACCATGAGGAGCTCAATAGTATCGCCGTCAAGAGATTGGTTTTGCGTTGCCATTACGCCCATCATAAAGAGTTTCTTGACAATTTCAGCTGGCTCGCGCTTGATCCGTTTTGCAATTTCTGCAACGGTCATTCCGTCTGTATATTCAAATTCAGTTGGCAACTCATGGAACTTCCGTTCTGTAACAGGTTTTGGTGCCTGATTATTGTTGCCCTTTCCTTTTTTATTTTTCTTGTTTTTATTCCAATTACTATTTCTTTGATTTCTCACTTGATTTTGACTGCTTCGATTCTTTTGTTGTTTTCTTGGACCTTCTTCTTCGCGATCAAAATCATCGCGCTTCTTATCTGGTCGAGCTTGCTTCTTACGACGCGTATCCACAGCGGCTGGCGCTGGGCTTGGATTCGCTGCTGGAGCAGATGGAGCTGGTGCAGGCTGAACTGGTGCACTTGCTTCTGCCTTAGGCTGCTCCTTACGGCGGTTTTGCCGTTCCATAACTTCTTTTGCTTCCTGAGCTTGCTTAAAGCGTTCCTCGCTGGAGCGAGCGTATTCAGCATTCTGCTCTGCTTTCAAAGCTGCTGCCCGAGCCTTAAAGTCAATCTTCGGTCCTTGAGGCTGTTGGCGGTTTTGACCGTTAAATCCTTGATGATTCTGACCATGGCGGCGGCCATCTTGACCACGATTATCGCGACGGTCATTTGGACGATTGCCCCTATCTCGGTCGTTGCGGTTTCCGCGATTCTTATTTCGATTATCGCGGTCCTCACGCTTGCCTTGCTCTTTGTTTTGTGGTTTGCGGTTGCCTTGCTGCTTCCGACGCTCTGCCTCTTCTTTGGCTCTCGCTTCACGCTCTGCCTTAAAGTTCCGGCTTTGTGGGCGCTTGACTGGCGCTACCGTTTCTGCTTTCGCTTCTGGCTTAGCTGCTGCTTTTGCTTCTGTCTGTTCTGCCTTGACTGGTGCCGCCTCTTTGGCAGGAGTTTTTTGCGGTGATGGCTGAACTGCTGCAGGCTTTTCTGCAGTAGCTTGAGGTGCGGCTGCTTTTTTCGTAAAGCTGGACTTGATTCGCTCACTAGCGTCAGCTTCTACGCTGGATGAATGACTTTTGACATCCAATCCCAGCTCCTTAGCACGAGCCACTACCTCCTTACTTTCTTTCCCCAGTTCTTTGGCGATTTCATACAATCTTACTTTAGACAAATCTTGTCCTCCTCTTCTATTACATAAGAGACCTCATTTTCTTTGTAAAACCAGCATCTGTCACGGCGAGCACTTTTCTGGCCTTGCCAATGGCAGAGCTTAATTCCAGTGTTGAAAACACGGTTGATACTTCTACTTGGTAGTAACGACTTTTATCAGTGATTTTCTTGCTGAGATTAGGAGCTGCATCCTGGGCCAAAAAGACCAGATGTGCTTTTCCCTCCTGAATAGCCTTGACGGTCAGCTCCTCACCAGAAATGATGCGGCCAGCCCGCTGAGCCAGACCCAGCAAATTTGCAAGTTTCTCTTTATTCAAGACCTAACTCTCTTCTTTTGACCTTATGATCGACATAAGCGATTAACTCATCATAGAAAGCCTCGTCCACTTCCATACTGAAACTGCGGTTAAAGACCCGCTTCTTCTTAGCTTGAAGGGCTTCCTGATTGTCCAGCTTGATATAAGCTCCACGGCCATTGGCCTTACCTGTCGGATCGATAAAGACTTGACCTTCCTTGTTCTTGACAATCCGCAGCAAATCACGCTTGTCAATCACTTCATTGGACACCACTGATTTTCTTAAAGGGATTTTTCTTGTTTTTGCCATTCCAGCCCCCTTAATCTAGTCCTTCAGCTTCGCTTTCTAAACCAGCTGTTTCTAGTACAGTTTCCTCTGCAGCTGCGTCAAAGTCAGTTGCTTCTGCTGCTGAAACTTCTGTCTCTAGAATAGCTGCATCAGCAAGAATTTCTTCTGCTTCCTGAGCAAATCCGCCCAGTTCATTGGCCGCTTCCATTTCTTCAAACTCAGTGGCAGACTTGATATCAATTCTAAAGCCTGTCAAATGAGCTGCCAAGCGTACGTTCTGTCCGCGACGGCCGATAGCCAGAGAAAGCTTGCTGTCCGGTACGACAACCAAGGCCCGCTTGTTATCTTCTTCGTTAAAGATAACTTGGTCAACCTCTGCAGGAGCAATAGCGTTGTAGATAAACTCAGCTGGATCTGCTACCCACTCGATGACGTCGATATTTTCTTCAGTCGGTACCATACGGCCGCTCTTCGGATCATATTTGGCAGGATGGAACTTGCTAGTAATTTTCTTGATATTGGCTCCACCGCGTCCGACGATTGTACCGATGGCATCCACATTAGGGTTGTGACTGCGAACGGCTACCTTGGTCCGATCGCCAGCTTCCCGCGATACGCTCATGATTTCCACAGTTCCGTCATAAACTTCTGGGATTTCCTGCTCCATCAAGCGCTTGATCATTTCTGGATGGCTGCGGCTGACAAAGACATTGACGCCGCGAGGATTGTCTTCTACCTTGTAGACAAAGACTTCGATGCGGTCATGAGAGGCAAAGACCTCACCAGGAATCTGATCTTGTTTCGATAGCTGCGCTTCAATGCTGCCAAGATTGACATAGATAAAGCGATTGTCAAAGCGCTCCACAGTTCCTGACATGATTTCATTTTCATGCTCTTTGTAGGTGTTGTAGGTGATGGCTCGGGTCTGCTTGCGCATCTTTTCCATGATGGTTTGCTTGGCAGACTGAGCAGCGACCCGACCAAATTCAGCTGGCGCTTCTTCAAACTTAATCTTATCTCCCAACTCATAGGCTGAACTGATAGCCAAGGCATCTTTGAGACTGATTTCCAAACGGCTGTCAAAGACCTCGTCCACGACTTCGCGAACAGTATAGACACGGAAATCTCCTGACTTTTCGTCAAACTCAATGGCCGCGCTGTCTGCCTGACCATAGCGACGACGATAGGCTGAGCGGAGTGACTCGGTCACTGCGTCAATGATATCTTCTTTCTTGATTCCTTTGTCTTCTTCCAAAATGCGGAAGGCCTCTAGCATTTCTTTACTCATTTTTATATGACTTTTGCCGAAACAAAAGTGTTCCTTTCTTTTCTATATTGCTTCTGCGGCTAAAACTTAACGGCTAATCTGGCTTTGGAAACCAGACTGTAGGGAATTTCGACTTCTTTTCTGCGAGTCTTGTCCAGATATTCCATGTGCAGAACATCCTCTTCAAAACTCAGCAAGGTGCCTTCAAAGACTTTCTGCTTGTCAACAGCCTTATAGAGACTGACATGGATATAACTGCCGACTGCATCGGCTAGCTGTTCCTTGGTCTTGAGCGGGCGCTCCAAGCCAGGACTGGTCACTTCCAGAAAATACTGTTCCGGGAAAGGATCTGGCTTGATTTGATCCAAGAGCGGACTGATAATATCCGTCAAATCCGCTGTATCATTGACCGTAATACCTTCTGGCTTATCCACAAAGACACTGAGAACGTAGTCTCCGCCCATCTTTCCGTACTCAATATCGACTAATTCATAGGGGGCCAAAATGGCTGGTTCAATAACCTCCCTCACCAATTCAACAATCGTTGCGATATGATGACACCTCCTCACAGATAAGAGGCGAAGATACTTCCTCGCCTCTCTTTCCTTATTCATTACTAGTATTATAGCACGACAAGTCCCAGAATGCAAGGGAAATATGCTGTCCAAGCTCTTAAAGACCCAATTCCACTTAAAACACTCTTATTTTTAAGTAGAATTCTTTCCTAATAATAAAGTCTTCAAGGAGTATTTC
>CAUVQK010000079.1:0-5979 GCA_963553705.1 uncultured Streptococcus sp. | reverse complement strand
CAGATAAAAAGCAAGCCTCAAGGCCTGCTAAGAATTGTTTTTCAAAAACTGTTCGATGAAGTCGCCATACGAATTCCATTGAGGCATGGGAATGCTTTCTTTCTCAGCACTTCTTTTGATTTCAAAATATTGATCAACCCATTCGGCATAACCTGAATGCATATGATTTGTGACCATTTCGGCAACCAAAGGCTGACTCAACATGTACTTCATTACTGGAACCAAGAGAAATAGAGGCAGGGATAGATATTTAGTAGGTTTATAGCGATGTTTAGGAATGCCATATCGCTGACAGAGTTCTAAACCTTCTCTCCAAGCGCAAATCATCTTTCGAATTGCTTTTTTATCTTTCAAGAGTGCTTCAAAAGTCCCCGCTTCTGCAACTGCACCTGCCATTACCGCCTCCTGAAGGCAGTGAACCTTCATCCAAGATGCTAAGTTGGGCATAGCATCAATGCCTATCCCACTAGCTGTGAAGATAGGAGACAACTCTGATGTGTAAGAATCATCATCAAGTAACGTAGCTTCTTTGAAAATGATAGCTTGGATCCGACCATCACTCTTTCGCCCTCCTCCAACAGAAGAAGGAAAAGCTAACGACACCTGCTTTCTGTCCAAACAAGAAGGAATCTTGGAGTTGATATTCCAGTTATTCTGTAAAATAAGTAAATGAGCTTTTTCCTTTATATCCGCCAAATGATTCAATGTCTGCTCTAGTTGCAAACTATTTACCGTTAAGAGAATCAGGTCATAGTCTTGAGCAATGCTCGTCACCAATGGCGGTTGAAAATGATGTTCTTTATAGACCTGATCATCTTTCCTTAAATCTTTAATAGAAAGTGTGAAGCCTTGCTCTAAAGTCGACAGCTTATGCTCTCTAACTAAGACAGTAACTTGATGTTGATTAGACAGTAACCAAGCGTATGTCAAACCGATCGTGCCAGCACCATAAACCAAAATGTTCATATTAGGCCTCTCCCGCTATTTTACAGAACGCTTTTTCGTTTCTTTCAATAGCAGTTTAACTTCAAAGACCGTACCTTTTGGTTTGTTGTCCTTGACATAAATGGTGCCCTTGAAAGCATCGACAATCTGCTTGGCCAGAGAAAGTCCCAGACCAAAGCCACCTTTCTGACGGGTCCGAGCCTTGTCCACCCGATAAAAACGATCAAAAATCTTCTTCTTATCTTCATCGCTGATACCAGGGCCATTGTCCGCCACTCGGAAAATAAGGTAACGATCTGTCGAAGTAGCCATGACACTGATTACGCCATCATCATCTGTATACTTGATAGCATTGTCAAATAGGATGGTCATCAGTTGCTTGAGAAAAATTTGATCGGTCACAATAGGGTGCTTGATCATATTTTCTGAATGAAAGGCTTTTTTATTCTCCCTTGCGATAATGCAGTAATTAGCAAAGGTCGTATCAAAAAATTCCGGTTCGACCTCACCATATTGTGGCTTAATGCCATCATCGCGACGGGCCAGGTTGAGCAGATTGGTTGTCAGCAAGCGCATATTCCGTACTTCATCCAAGCTAGAAGCGATATTTTCACTGCTCTGCATGATTGTTGCTTCAGGCTTACGAAAGAGCGTTTCTAAGCGGCTCTGTAAAACAGCCAAAGGTGTCCGCAGCTCATGGCTGGCATTTTCCACGAAAGCCTTCTGCTTCTGGATACTTTCCAGCAAGGGCTTAACACTCATCCGAGCCAGATAAATACTGGCAATCAGGGAAATACCCCAAAAGCTGACCATAACCATGGCAATCAGCTGTTCATGCTTGCCGCTGGTTTGCTCCAACTGGCTGATGCTAGTCATGACCACAGCATACTTGATATCTGGATATTCATTATTAGGGTCAATATCAAAGAGATAAGCCCGATAGCTTTCTGTCTGACCAAAGCTGTTGCCAATCACAATTTCCTTAATCTGATTCAGATAGGACTTGTTAAAGTCCAGCGAGTTGAAATCCAGAAAGCCATCGCTCTTGCTGGTGGAAATATTTTTATAATTATCATCCAAAAGCAGGGCAAAAGTATTAGAACTAAAATTTGGCGTCGTTAGATTGTTGGGCTTAGGCTCTTCATCTGAATCGCCATCTGGCTCTTTACTGCTTTTAGGACTTTTAGTATTGACCTTATTGCTTGGATCAGACTGCTGACCTGTCGTCCGATAGGCCAAATCAGCTACTGAACTAGGATCATTACTCAGGTTTTTCAGATTTTCATCAACTGACGTATAAAGGCTGGAGCGCATAACCTGAATAATAATCAAGGTCATGGCTGAGAAGATTAATGTAAACAACCCAAAATAGCGAATGAAATAAGAGAAATCATCCGCATAAAAGGTCTTCTTGATTTTATTCAGCATCTTTTAAAATGTAGCCGACACTACGAAGAGTATGTAGGTTTTTCGCAAATGCCGTTCCTTTCAGTTTTTTACGAATCTTTGAAACGTACACTTCGACAACGGAAACAGTGGTATCACTGTCAAAGCCCCACAGACGGTCAAAAATTTGAGTCTTAGGCAAGATTACATTTTGATTTTGCAGGAAATAAACCAAGAGGTCGAACTCTTTACCAAGCAACTCTACATCTTTACCCGCCTTCGTGGTTGAATTTGTAGATAGGTTGACAGTCACATCACCATAAGAAAGAGTATTCTCGTTGAATTTACCAGCGCGTTTCAAGAGCGCTTGGATCCGCATTTTCAGTTCTTCCAAATAGAAAGGTTTTGTCAGATAGTCATCAGCGCCGAGCTCAAAGCCATGTCCTTTGTCATCCAAGCTTTCCTTAGCTGTCATGATGAGAACGGGGGTTGTGACTCCTTTTGCTCGGAGATGTTTCAGCACTTGGAAACCGTCCTTTTCAGGCAGCATGAGATCCAGTAAGATGAGGTCATAAACACCGCTTTCTGCTTCATATAGACCTTCTTCACCATCAAAAACCTGCATTACATCTGCAAAATCATCTAAAAAATCAAAAACTGAGTTTGACAGTCCAAGGTCATCTTCTACCAATAGAATTTTAATCATCTTTCTTTCCTCCAATAAAACTTACCAAGATTATGTCTTTTGGTTTTTGTTTTATTTGCTATTCTTATTATATCATGACTTGGTTCAAAATCAGTAAGTTTTTTCTACGACTGCGACGTTTTATTTTCTTTTGTTGACTTATTATTGTTCTTGTCCGATTGTTCATTTGTGTTCGTTGAAGACTTTTTCTTGTTTTTCTTCCCGTTGTCATTTTGCTGAGCAGATGAATTCTTGCTCTTGTCTTTGCCAGACTCCTGACCGTCTTGAGGCTGCATCCCTTGGTCTTGACCATTTTGTCCTGAACCACCATCCTGCGGCGGCATTCCATTACCTGGTCCACCATTTTGACCATTCTGACCTGGTTGCGGAGGCATGCCATTCCCTGCATTCTGACCATTCTGTCCCTGCTCCGGTGCTCCAGGCATAGTAGCTGGCTGTTGAATAGCTGATTGCTGATTGTTTGTACCGTGAATAGCTGTCGCAAGACCATAACCGCCCAGAAGTCCGACTGCTAGAGCACCACCCGTCGCAACCGTCAGCCACCATTTAGTACTTTTTTCTACAACAATCATTTTTTCTATATCCATTTAATACGTTCCTTCTTTCTTTTGTTAATTTTTCAATCTGTTTCTATCAAACAAGAAGCTAATGCAGCTTACAAGTCATCCCATACACATCCTTTCACTAGAATAGCATTATCATATAGTTTTTTACTTAAACAGGACTGAATTTTTTCTTAAAAAAGGCTGAAAGATAGGGAAAATGAAGCATGAGAAAGGATTTTTAACTATTTTCTTTCCTAACTGGATGGTATAAAAAAATGCCCCAAAAATCCGCAGCAAAAAAGACTGGGACAAAATTGTCTCAGTCTAAATTTATCATGTTCAAAAGCTCTGGATGCAGGAGCTGCTTATCTTTTTATGACTCTTTCTTAGAAGAACGGAAGCCAGCTGAAGCTAGCAAGACCGCAAAGCCAAGATAAGTAAGAAGAGAGCTCGTATTGCTTCCAGTTTTAGGCAGTTGACCTTGAGAAGCTCTTTCTTTGGTTTGGTAGCTGACAGATAGCTGCAAGTTGCTTGCTTGTTTACTTGCAGATCTTTGATGCTGCCAAGTCTGGTTTGACAGAGGCTCAAATTTCTGTGCTGTTTGAATAGTAATTTCTGCAGGAGGTGTTGAAACACTAACCTGATTGGACTCTATCCGGTATTGATTATTAATCAGCAAGCTGAAATGATTGGTATAAGTTCTGCCTGGATACAAGAGTCGACCGACTGCTGCTGGAGCTAGGGTCTCGGTCGCAGAATTCAAGTAAGCATTGTAGCGTTCAAGCAGACCTGGTGCAGCAACAAAAGTCAAGACTCTGGTGCTCGTGTCATAAGAAACTTCATAACCAGGACTTTTCGCTCTAGTCGCTTCTAGATCCAATTCAAAACCTTCTGGCAGACGATCTTCCAATACGAAAGAGTGAATTGGCAAGCGATAAGCAGGCAAAGCATCCGTTACCAGATTAAGGACAGCAAAACTTCCCTGGCTAACCTCTTGTTGATGAATATTCTTCTTGGACTCATCCTCCAACTCTTCTCTGACTTTTAACTGGATAAAGAGCTGGTTATAGTGATAAGTTTGAGTCGGCGCTTGCGGACGGCTTGGCAAAGCTTGATAGCTAGGTTTAGCCGGTTTTTGAGGAAGATCTTGATAGATCGGCTTTTCAGGCTTCTCAGGCAAAGGCAGGTCACTTTCTCTGATAGGTGACTGGGGTTCAGGCTGAAGAACAGGTTCTTGAGGGAGCTGTGGTCCCTGCAGATAGCTTGGCTCCTGAGGCAGGTCCTCTAAAGCAATTTCTTCTTCATAAACAGGTGGTTTCGGTGCTTCTCTCGTGCTTGCTTCAGGAGCTTTTTGAGGTTTTTCTGGTTCCTTCAAATAAGATGGTCGTTGAGGTGCCTGTGGCAGTGGATCTTCGACCGGTGCTTGCGGAAGGCTCAGCAAGGGCTGCTCCTTCTCATAGGTTGGCTCTTCAACTGCAGTCGGCTCTGTCAATAAAGAAGGAGAGCTAGGTTCTTCTGGCACTTCCTGATAAACTGGCTTTTGAGGTTGAAGCGGCTCAGACAGATAAGTTGGCTCTTGCGGCAGAATTTCCAGCTCTCTTTCTGGTAGGACTTCTGGCTTCTCAGGCCGATTTGGAAGGGGAAGAGGTTGAGTTTCTGTCGGCTGTTTAGGAAGTTCTTGATAGGTCGGCTGATCTGGCTCTTGGGGCAAAGGTTGATAGACTGGCTGACTCGGAAGAGGCTGCAAGGCCTTGACTTCCTCATAAGCCGGTTCCTGAGGTTGAGCAACTTCTGTTGGAGCAACAGGCTTCATTGGAACACCTTTGGCTTTAATATCAGAGTTAAATACAAACCAAGCAGAACCTCGGTTTCGTGAACCAATGTCAAAGGAAATGACATCTCCCTGTGCCTTACCTACGATAGCGCCATACCAGTTATAAGGACTGTTCGGCGAGTCCCATTTGTTATACTCAAAGCGAGAGCCTTCCCGCTCAAAGTTAATAGAAATATCAGCGTGAACACTAGTATCTGGGTGAACATTAATGGCAGAGCCTGTAATAGGAATATATTCACCATTAAAATTCTTGATATATTCAATCGCAACTTTGTTCGTATTTAAAGATGAGAAGCTGACAAGCGAGCCTGTCATATCAAGCCTTTCTCCAGCCTCATCGAAAAACTCTGCTTGAACATTGACCCGAGAATGGCCATAAAAATCCAAGGTCCAGACAGTCAAGGTCGGATCCTTAACTAAGAAAACTGGAAGCTTATCCTGACTCTTCGTTGATTCTTTCAGAGTATAAGTGTAGACAACTTTAGCGATTTTCTTTCCTTGAATACTGGAATTTTTGATATTGGTATAAGTAGCTACCAGAGGCACATCTTTTTGTAAAATGA
>CAUVQK010000078.1:0-6020 GCA_963553705.1 uncultured Streptococcus sp. | reverse complement strand
CAAAACCTTTGGGGACGGGCCAACGAGTGCGGAGTTTTAGAAAATCCTTGGAATGAAGCACCGGAAGACGCCTATGATTTGACGGTTGCGCCAGAAGTAGCACCAGACAGCCCAGTCTATGTAAATATTGACTTTGAGGCTGGCGTGCCAGTTGCTTTAGATGGTAAAAAGATGAAGCTTGCGGACTTGATCCTTGAGCTGAATGACTTGGCAGGACAACACGGTGTTGGGCGCATTGACCATGTGGAAAATCGTCTGGTAGGGATTAAGTCTCGGGAAATCTATGAATGCCCTGGTGCAGTGACTCTCTTGGCTGCCCACAAGGAAATCGAGGATTTAACTCTAGTCAGAGAATTGGCTCATTTCAAACCGATTATCGAAAATGAACTGTCTAATCTCATCTACAATGGTCTCTGGTTTAATCCAGCGACAGAAGCTCTGATTGCCTATCTCAAGTCCACTCAGCAGGTAGTCAATGGTACAGCTAAGGTGAAGCTTTATAAGGGGTCTGCGACAGTCGTAGCGCGTAAGTCTGCTAATTCTCTCTACGACGAAAGTCTGGCTACCTATACCAGTGCAGATACCTTTGACCAGGATGCCGCGATTGGCTTTATAAAGCTATGGGGGCTTCCATCTAAGGTGCACGCAGAGGTTCAGGCTCACAAGGACAAATAGAAAGGGGCTTTCCTATGGCGAATCATAAACTTTGGGGCGGACGTTTTGAAGCCTCTCTGGAAGGCTGGGTAGAAGAGTTTGGTGCTAGCATTGGCTTTGACTATCGTTTGGCTCCTTATGATCTAGAGGGTAGCCTAGCCCATGTCAAAATGCTGGGGCAGACAGGAATCATTGCTCCAGAGGAAGCGGCTGCTATTCAGGCAGGCTTGGAAAAGCTGTTGGCACGTTATGAGTCTGGAGAGCTTGAGTTTGATGTGCGTAATGAAGATATTCATATGAATATGGAGGCTCTTCTGACCGAGGAGATTGGGCCAGTGGCTGGTAAGCTTCATACGGCTCGCTCTCGTAATGACCAGGTGGCGACAGATATGCACCTCTATCTCAAGGATCAGCTCGGTCAGATTGCGGATAAACTCTTGAATCTGCGTCAGGTGCTGCTGGACTTGGCAGAAGAGCATGTAGAGACCATCATGCCAGGCTATACCCATCTGCAGCATGCCCAGCCGATTAGCTTTGCCCATCATCTGCTGGCCTATTATCAGATGTTCAGCCGGGATAGTCAGCGCTTTGCCTTTAATCTGGAGCATACGGATTTGTCTCCTTTAGGAGCAGCGGCTCTGGCGGGGACAACATTTCCGATTGACCGAGAGTTGACAGCTGATTTATTGGGCTTCAAAGGTATTTACCACAATTCCTTGGATGCGGTCAGTGATCGGGACTTTATCTTGGAATTTCTATCTAACAGCAGCATTCTCATCATGCATCTGTCTCGCCTCTGCGAGGAGCTGATTAACTGGTGCAGCTATGAATACGGCTTTGTCAGTTTGTCAGACACCTTTAGTACTGGATCTTCCATTATGCCGCAAAAGAAAAATCCGGACATGGCGGAGCTGATTCGAGGTAAGAGCGGCCGGGTCTATGGCCATCTCTTCAGCCTTCTGACGGTTATGAAATCCCTACCCTTGGCCTATAATAAGGACCTGCAGGAAGACAAGGAAGGCATGTTCGATACAGTAGATACTATCCAGAAGTCACTGGATATTATGGCGGGTATGCTGTCTAGTATGACAGTAAACAAAGAAAAAATGCTGGTTTCAACTCAGCAGGATTTCTCCAATGCGACAGAATTGGCTGACTATCTGGCCAAGAAAGGACTGCCTTTCCGAGAAGCCCATGAGATTGTCGGAAAGTTGGTGCTGGAATGCAGCAAGGCAGGCTATTATCTACAGGATATCCCGCTGAGCCGTTATCAGGAAGTGTCGTCGCTGATTGAGGAGGATATTTATCAAGCGCTTGAGTCGCAGACTGCTGTACAAAAGCGGAATTCCCTTGGCGGAACTGGATTTGCGCAGATCCGTCAGGAGTTGGAAAGAGCGAAGAAACAGCTGAAAAAGGGATAAGATATAGGGAACGCCGCAAGGAAATTGCGGTGTTTTTTAAGTGAATCAACCTTTTAAATATTTGCAAAACCGGCGTCATAGCGGCTCTTATTGGCATTTTCGAAAAATATGGTATAATAGATATAATTTTGGTGGATGGAGTTGAGTTTTGAGAAAAAACTATCGCGTCAAGAGCGAAAAAGATTTTAATGCGATTTTTAAAAGAGGACAGAGTTTTGCTAATCGAAAATTTGTCGTTTACATGTTAGAAAAAGAGCAAAAGCATTTTCGGGTTGGAATTTCGGTCAGCAAAAAGCTGGGGAATGCAGTGGTTCGTAATCGTATTAAAAGAAAAATCCGCCATGTTTTGATGCAGCATCAGAAACAGTTAGTCCAGGCGGACTTCGTCGTTATCGCTCGCAAAGGAGTGGAAGAGTTGGACTACCACCAAGTTGAACAAAATTTATTGCATGTGTTAAAAATTGCTAAACTTTATCAGGAAGGATTCATTTGTGAAACAGAAAAGTAAATTAGGGATTTTGCTGGTTGCGTCGCTGCTCTTCCTCACAGCCTGCGGAACCAGTCAAGTAACGGCCGATTCACATGGCTTTTGGGAGAAACTGGTCTATTTCTTTGCGGACACCATTCGTTTTCTATCCTTTGGTGGAAGCAAGGGGATTGGGATTATTCTCTTTACCTTGATTATCCGGACAGTTCTCCTGCCGGTCTTCCAATTCCAGACGACTTCTTCGCGCAAGCTGCAGGAAGTACAGCCACATATCAAGCAACTGCAGGAAAAGTATCCTGGTAAGGACATGGAGAGCAGAACAGCCTTGGCTGAGGAAACTCAAAAGCTCTACAAGGAAATGGGTGTCAATCCTTATGCTTCATTCATTCCGCTCTTTATCCAGATGCCAGTGCTCTTGGCTCTGTTTCAAGCTCTGACTCGGGTTGAATTTATGAAGACAGGTCACTTCCTCTGGCTCAATCTAGGAGCAACAGATCCGACCTTTATTCTTCCGTTGTTGGCGGCTCTCTTCACTTTCTTCAGTACTTGGCTCTCAAACAAGGCCTTGCCTGAGAGAAATGGCGGGATGACAGTCATGATGTACCTGATGCCAGTGATGATTTTCTTTTTTGCCCTTTATGCGGCGAGCGGGGTGGCCCTCTACTGGGCGGTCTCAAATGCTTATCAGGTGGTTCAGACCTTACTGCTGAGCAATCCTTTTAAAATCATTGCTGAGCGGGAAGCCAAGGAACGGTCAGAGCGTCAATTGGAACAGAAAAAGAAACGTGCCCTGAAAAAAGCACAGAAAAAGAAAAAGTAAGTAAGAAGGAGGACTCTTGCAATGGTTATTTTTACAGGAGCAAGTGTTGAAGAAGCCATTCAAAATGGTTTGAAAACGTTGGATATTCCACGGATTAGAGCGCATATCACTGTTATTTCACGTGAGAAAAAAGGCTTTTTAGGCTTGTTTGGCAAGAAGCCAGCTCAGGTGGATGTCGAGCCGATTGCTGAGACAACAGTTGTCAAGGCCAATCAAAAGGCTGTAAAAGGTGTTCCCGAAGAGATTAACGCTCAGAATGAGCCTGTGCAGTCTGTCAGTGAAGCAACGGTTGATTTGGGCCGTGTGGTAGCTGCCATCAAGAAGGTCGAAGGCGAAGGCGAAGTTATCTCAGATGAGGTCAAGGCTGAAATACTCAAAAATGACAAGCAAGCCAATACGATTTTAGAAGAGACTGGTACCATTGATCTTCTCAAGACCAACCAAGCTATTGATGAGGCAGTTGCTCAAGCAGAAGCGGACGATAGCAAGGTTATCTCTTTTGAACAAGCGGCTAAAGACAAGGCTGAGCCGACAGAAACAGAAGAAAGCTCTTTTGCTGATTTAGGCATCCAAGTCGAAGCAGACTATGATATTGAAGAAGTGGTTGAAAACGTAACGAACTATGTTCAGAAAATCGTTGATGAGATGGATGTCGAGGCTGGCATTTCCAGTAGCCACAACCGCCGTACCATTAACATGCAGATTGATACCAATGAACCGGGGCGCGTGATTGGCTACCATGGAAAAGTCTTGAAAGCTCTGCAGCTATTGGCGCAAAACTATCTTTATAACCAATATTCTAAGAGCTTCTATATTTCCATTAATGTCAATGACTATGTTGAGCATCGGGCAGAAGTACTGCAAAGCTATGCGCAGAAACTGGCTCAGCGGGCTTTGGAAGACCGACGCGGTCAGCACACAGACCCTATGTCTAACAGCGAGCGCAAAATTATCCACCGCATCATCTCTCGCATCGATGGCGTGACAAGCTATTCCGAAGGCGACGAGCCTAACCGCTATGTCGTTGTGGATATTGACAGCGAATAAAAAGAAAGCCAGCAGAGATGCTGGTTTTTTGCATATAGAAAGGATTTTTTATGTCACTTTTTCCAGCTATTGAAAGTTATCTGCCTCATCAAGGGGCTAAGTATATGTCTCCAGATAAAGCAGGGCAGCTGCGTGAGTCTATGTTGGAGTTGAGAGCTAAGGGCCAGGCGGCACGAAAGGAGTTTGCGGCACTAGTCAAGGATTTTCAGAGCCTCTATCCTAAGCTGACCTTGGAGCGAACCAGCCAGTGGATGAATCAGGCGCAGATACTGCGGCCCCATTTTTGGAATTATCTTAAAGGCTATGGAGAAATTACTGAGCCAATGTTTGCTCTGCGCTTGTATGGAACTGCGGAAGATTTTGGAGTGTCGCTGGAAGTGAGCTTCATGGAGCGCAAGAAAGATGAGCACAGCCTCAGCAAGCAAAATCGGGTCTTGGAGCTACCTATTCAGCCGCCGGCTTACTATTTTGCTCAGATAGATGGTGTGAGTCAGCGCTTTGAAGGAACAGAGGAAAATCGCCAGTTCCTTACTCAGCAGCTGACGGTTGGTCAAGTTCGTAAGGTCTTGGTCAAATACGATATTCCCCTTTCTCAGGCTGCTTCAAGAGAGCAGGTGCTGTCCCAGCTGCAGGAGGCCATGACAGCCTTGATTCCCTTTTATGAAGCGACTCGGGCTATATGATTACGTTTACAAAGAGAAAGTTATTTAAGTAAGTATTGACAAAAGCCCTAGAATCATATAGAATAGTAAAGTATGTTTAGTAACTGATCACAACTAGCCGGCTAAACGAATACAAGAATCTAAGAGGAGGTATTCATCGTGAAACGTACTTATCAACCAAGTAAAATCCGTCGTGCGCGTAAACATGGTTTCCGCCACCGTATGTCAACTAAAAACGGTCGTCGTGTATTGGCAGCTCGCCGTCGTAAAGGACGCAAAGTTTTGGCTGCTTAATCTAAACGATTTATCAAGAAACCAGCGGAGACTCGAGACCGTTGGTTTTTTTGTGTTAAATTTATGGGTGAAATTCAATAGACTGGCATGAAAGTTCCTCTTTTTGGCCAGTGTCTTTATTTATGACCTCTGCATACCAATCCCCTTTGTGGCTAAATAGTTTGACAAATTGAACCTGAAGAGACTGCTGATTATACTTAATTGGAAAAAATTCTTCCTGCCTGTGCAATAAAATATCGAGAATTATTCGCAACTGAGAGTTGTTGATTGTTTTCCTGACTTCTGGTTGAAGGATTTTCTCAATTTTTGTGATCTTGCTTAACTGCTGTTCTGAAATCGAGTTTTCAAATTTTTCTTTTAATTTTTGCAGGTCAATATCAAAAGGACACATATTGTAGTTTTCCAGAGTCAGCATGGAAAAATACAAGGCAGAAATTTCATCTATGGAGAAAATAATAGGAGATAACAAGTCGTTGCTAAGAATTTTATAACTACCATTCCGACCTAAGTCAGAATAAATTGGAATTCCCAGCGTTTCAAGGCTGGCAATATCACGAAGGGCAGTGCTTTTTGAAATATGATATCGATTCATAATATCTTTTAGATTGAATTGTCTTTTCTTATTGAGGAAAATA
>CAUVQK010000077.1:0-6026 GCA_963553705.1 uncultured Streptococcus sp. | reverse complement strand
AGTCCTGTTTGGCCAGTCACAGCCTCAACAGCCACGACTGGGAATTTATAAGGACTAGCGGTAGACGCGATAACAGTCTTGCGCTGATCATCTGTCTCTGCCAGATATTTTTGATAGACAGCAGACGCGACAGCTGTATGAGGGTCTTCGATGTAGTCAGATGCTTGATAGACCCGCTTGATTTCAGCAGCTGTTTCTTGCTCTGTCGCATAATCAGCCGCAAAGAGCTCTAAAATCTCAGCGTCAAAGTCCGTCAGTTCATACTGTCCATGCTCATTCAGAGCCGCCATCAAGGCTGCTGTTTTCTCAGCGCTGTTACCAGACAGATGGAAAATCAAACGCTCCAAGTTAGAGGAAACCAGAATATCCATGGACGGACTAGACGTCACCTTGAAGCTCCGCTTCTTGTCATAAACCTGAGTCTTGAAGAAATCGGTCAGGACATTGTTTTCATTCGATGCGCAGATTAGCTTGCCAACCGGCAGACCGATTTGCTTGGCATAGTAGGCCGCCAGAATATTACCAAAGTTCCCTGTCGGAACTGTAAAGTTGACCTTGTCTCCTGCTGTGATATCTCCCGTCTTCACTAGCTGAGCATAGGCATAGACATAGTAGACAATCTGCGGCACCAAACGGCCGATGTTCATGGAATTAGCAGATGAAAACTGGAGTTTGTGCTCCAAGAGACGAGCTCGTAGGTCTGTGTCATTGAACATGTGCTTGACATTAGTCTGGGCATCGTCAAAGTTGCCGTCAATAGCAACAACATGCGTATTGGCACCTGTCTGCGTCGTCATTTGCAGCTCTTGGACCTTGCTGACACCGTCTTTCGGGTAAAAGACGATGATTTCAGTTCCTGGAACATCCGCAAAGCCTGCCATAGCAGCCTTTCCTGTGTCGCCAGAAGTCGCCGTCAAAATGACAATTTTGTTTTCCAAACCGTGCTTTTTAGCTGCAGTTGTCATCAAGTGAGGCAGGATAGACAAAGCCATATCCTTGAAGGCAATGGTCGCTCCGTGGAAAAGCTCTAGATTGTACTGACCATCCAGCTTGACCAAGGGAGCAATCGCCGCATCATCAAACTTGCTGTCGTAGGCATGGTTGATACAGTAGTCCAGCTCTTCTTCAGAAAAATCATCCAAAAATGCAGACAAAACCAGCTTGGCTACTTCCTGATAAGAAGCGTCTTTGAGCTTGGCAAAGTCCAAATCGACCTGCGGATAGGTAATGGGCGTAAAGAGCCCACCATCTGTCGCCAATCCTTGCAGAATCGCCTGGCTGGCTGTTACTCTATTCTTTTCGTCGCGTGTTGATTGATAAACTAAGGTCATTCTCTCTCATCCTTTATCTGTAGTTCGCTTTATTATACCAAAATTTATCAGAAAATTCTCGCTTTTTCACAGAGAATATAAGAAAAAGCCCATTTCTGGGCTTGTTTTCATCTTATTCATTCATAGATACGTGAACGTGGTCGTAATGATTTTCAGTTACGCTGCCACGGTCTGGCATTTGGTTCCAAGTATTAGCTGGTCCATAGATGCTTTCAAATGGTGCATAGAACTGTTGCTGCCAGATAACGTAAGAGATGCCTCTTTCAGTCATGTTAGAAGTAACATCAGCTGCGACCTGGTTTCCTAATTCAGTATTGTCACCAACGATAAAGTCAGCCGCCAAGCCTTTACCATGGTCACCACTATCACCTGGGCGGTAAAGACTAAATTCTGTAATGCCATATTTAGCTGCTATTTCTTCTTTCAAAGCTGCAGTTTGTGGCTGAAGACCTTCATTAGCAGGATTGTTAGTTGTCACGCTAGCAGCATCTGTTACAGCTGGAGCATTGTAAGTTGTTGGCTCAACAGCGGCAGTTGCTTGACTGACTTGGTCTTGGCCTAATTCAGTAGCTTCTGGAGCCGCCTCTGCTGGAGCTTCTGGACTTGCAGCAACTACTGGCTGCGGTGCTGCTTCTACAGGAGCGGCTGCATTTGCTTCCGCAGCTGGGGCTGCTTCACTTGCAACTTCTGCTACTGGTGCAGGAGCTGCTTCAGCAGGCGCTGGTGCTTGATCTGCTGGATCTGCAACAGCTTCCTCAACAGCCGGAGCTGGAGTTTCTGCTGTTTGAGCCGGTGCCGCTGGAGCGGCTTGTTCAGTACCAAAAATCTCGCTAGCTGTATAATCTTCCGTTACCAATCCTGCATTATTTCCTGCTTGGTAGCTTTGGATTTCTACAGAGGCAATTTCGTTGTGGCCATTTGTTGTAATGGTCAAAACAGTACCTGGGAAAATCAAGTCAGCATTGGCAATTTGGTTGATTTTAGCCAAGTCAACAAGATCAATGTTCATCGCTTGGGCGATATTTCCCAAAGTGTCTCCATATTGAACAGTGTATGTTTGTTGGTTTTCATTGCTCGTAATATCTGCTTTAATTTGCTCAACTGTTCTGGCAGTCCAGTTTTGTGGCTGCTCCTCAGCTCGCGTTGTTAACAAAGGCAATGCTGACAAAGCAACAGTTGAAGCCAAAAGTAATTTCTTATTCATTTTCATATGCAAAATGCACCTTCCTAATCATTCATGATACGAAAACCATCTTACCATAAATCTTCTAAGAAAAAAGCCTTTTTCTACCTATTTAACAAAACTGTCTGCCCCCTGTAATATGGAGATTTGTTTGTAACATATAAATATTTGCAATAAGCAAAAGAACCCCATTTAGAGAGGTTCTGTTTCTTTTGGACTTGTTTGAACTCTTAGTATTCTGCTAAGCTAAACCCGACCCAAACTTTGGGCAAAAAAAGATAAGATCTCCTAGAAGTTGTCGCTTCTTCGTCTATTTTTGCTTTGAATATATCTATTCACTCTGGGTTAGCTCAGCTAAATCGAGCTACGGCTAAAAACTCGGAAAAAAGAGAACTGGCTCGGATTCATCGAATCCATCGTCCAGTTCCTATTTTTCAGTCGTTTTTTAACGCCTCCACATCTTACTTCACCTTCATCATTCGGACGAGGCTGGCCCGTTCGGCTTCTTCCAGCTTCATTTCGATGTAGTAGATGGTTTCTTTGAGGTCAGGGATGGTAGCATACTCTAGCCCGTTGACCCGGCGGCGGGTTTTCTCGATTTCATCCGCCATGAGCTGGCAGCTTTTCTCAATCTCAGCCAGTCGCAGCAGATCAGGAAGCAGATCGCTCATGCTTTCAATGGTTTCATCCATCTGGCTGTTAGACGCCACATAGCTATAAACCACGTCTCCCTCGTCATCACTATGCGGATTGTCAATATGAGCGTGCATCTTGGGCACGCGCACACTCATGATATTCTCAGTCTCCACATGCAGATTGACCTCCCGCATAGGGACGGCAAAAATCTCCTCGACCATGAGGTCGCTCTCCAGCGCCTTTGCCATGACAAAGTCCTGCAGGTGACCGACCAGAGCGGATTCGACCTTTTGGCGGAGCTGATTGTTCTCACGGACAGACTCAATGAAGCGCCGCATCAGCTCATCCCGCTTGTCCTTGAGCAGTTTATGCCCACGGACAGCCGTTTTGAGACGGGCTTTTAAGTTATTCAGCTCCATCCGAGTCGGCTTGACATTGAGTCGCGTCATCTTTCTTCCTCCTTGGTCTGCGGCAGGTATTGGTCAATCATATCGTCCTTGATCCGCTTAAGTTCTGTTCTTGGTAAGATGGACAGGAGTTCCCAGCCCAGATCCAAGCTTTCCTCGATGGTTCGGTTGGTCTGGAAGCCTTGATTGATGTATTCCTGCTCGAAGCGGTCGGTAAAGCGCACATAGAGCTTGTCCGTTTCGGACAGGGCGGATTCCCCCAGAACGACAGCCAGCTCCTTGGCCTGCTTGCCTTGCGCATAGGCAGCAAATAGCTGGTTCATAGTTGCGGCATGGTCTCCTCTGGTCTTGCCCTCACCTGAGCCCTTGTCCTTTAGACGAGACAGAGATGGTAGAACATTGATGGGCGGACGATAGCCACTATTGTAAAGGTCGCGTGAAAGGATAATCTGCCCCTCTGTAATATAACCCGTCAAGTCTGGAATCGGATGGGTAATGTCATCCTCTGGCATGGACAGGATCGGAATCTGCGTCACTGAGCCTTTCTTGCCGACCAGACGTCCAGCCCGCTCATAAAGAGTGGACAGGTTAGTATAGAGGTAACCCGGATACCCACGACGGCCCGGCACTTCACGACGAGCTGCGGAAACTTCCCGCAGGGCTTCGCAATAGTTGGTCATGTCGGTCATGATGACCAGAACGTGCATGTCCTTTTCATAAGCCAGGTACTCAGCTGCTGTCAGGGCAATCCGAGGCGTTGCAATCCGCTCGATAGCCGGATCATTAGCCAGATTGATAAAGAGCACCGAGCGGTCAATGGCTCCTGTCTCCCTGAGGTCATTCATGAAGAACTCGGCTTCTTCAAAGGTAATACCCATGGCCGCAAAGACCACGGCGAAGTTTTCATCAGAGTTGAGCACAGTTGCCTGACGGGCGATTTGAGCAGCTAATTCCTTGTGGGGCAGACCAGAGCCAGAAAATACTGGCAATTTTTGTCCCCGAACCAAGGTATTGAGGTGGTCGATGGCCGAAATTCCAGTCTGAATAAACTCATCCGGATAATCGCGAGCTACTGGATTGATGGCTTGACCGTCAATATCCAGATATTTTTCTGGCAAGATAGCTGGGCCGCCATCAATTGGCTTGCCCATCCCATTGAAAATCCGGCCTACCATATCTTCTGACACTGGCAGCTCTAGCGGACGGCCGGTAAAGCGGACCTTGGCTTTTTCCAGATTGATTCCGCTAGAACCTTCAAAAAGCTGGACCATAGCCTTGTCTTCTTGGACTTCCAGAACCTGGCCCTGGCGCTTGCTACCGTCATGTAGCTGGATTTCTACCAATTCATTGAAATGCACACCAGCGACTTGATCGACAATCATCAGAGGGCCGACAACTTCACTGACGGTGCGGTATTCTTTAATGACGCTCATTGTCTAGTCCTCCTTGGGCAAGAATCTGATGCAGGGTTTCCTCGATAATCTGATTGAGAGCCTGAATTTTTTCCAGCTGGTCTTCATGGATAAACTTGCTGCGGGCAATTCGGTCACGCAGCTCCACCGTTCCTTCCATGATTTCCCGGAAATAAGCTCCCAGCTCCAAGGCACGATTGGCCTCCGCATCGAAAGTCAGGATATTGCTCAATAAAGCTACCTGTTTTTTGAAAGAAGTATAGGTGTCCACATCATCAAAGGCATTCTGCTGCAGGTAGTCCTCGCGAATCATCTTGGCTGCATTCATGGTCAGCCGGTCCTTTTCAGACAAGGAATCCAAGCCAACCAAACGCACGATTTCCTGCAGTTCGCTTTCCTTTTGCAGGATATTCATGGCCTTGGTGACCTTTTCAGCCCAAGCAATCTTCTCATGCTGGTCGATATAGGCTCCCACTTCGTCTAGATAGAGCGAGTAAGAGCTCAGCCAGTTGATAGCTGGGAAATGCCGGCGTTGAGCCAGCTGGGCATCTAAGCCCCAGAAAACCTTGACAATCCGCAGGGTATTTTGCGTTACCGGCTCAGAAATATCTCCACCTGGAGGTGATACGGCCCCAATAGCAGTAATAGATCCTTCTCGCGCAGTCGAACCGAGTGTTTTGACCCGGCCTGCCCGCTCGTAATACTCAGCAATCCGGCTGCCAAGATAGGCTGGATAGCCTTCGTCACCCGGCATTTCTTCCAGACGGCCGGACATTTCCCGCAGTGCTTCCGCCCAGCGAGAGGTGGAGTCCGCCATGATGGCCACGGAATAGCCCATGTCACGGAAGTATTCTGCAATCGTAATCCCTGTGTAAATCGACGCTTCCCGAGCCGCTACCGGCATATTGGATGTGTTGGCAATCAGCACCGTCCGCTGCATGATGGACTGGCCAGTTGCTGGGTCAATCAGTTCTGGAAATTCATTGAGTACGTCGGTCATCTCATTGCCACGCTCGCCGCAGCCGACATAGATAACGATGTCAACATTGGCAAACTT
>CAUVQK010000076.1:0-6028 GCA_963553705.1 uncultured Streptococcus sp. | reverse complement strand
TTAGAATTTTATCCATTAAAGGAGAATAAATGATGAATTTGAAAAAAATCTTTTCAGTCGGCTTAGTCGGCCTTGCAGCCTTGGGTTTGGCAGCTTGCGGAGGCTCTTCTAGTAAGGAGAGCAAATCAGCAGACGGACCTGTAACCGTCAAGGTTGGGGTAATGAGCCTGAGTGATACAGAAGAAGCGCGCTGGAACAAGGTTCAAGAGATTCTTGACAAAGAAAATGCAGGCGTTAAATTAGAGTATACACAGTTTACCGACTACTCTCAGCCTAACCAAGCTCTGCTTGACGGTGATGTGGATATCAACGCTTTCCAACATTACAACTTCCTTGAAAACTGGAACAAAGAGAAGGGAGCAGACCTTGTGTCTGTTGCGGATACCTATATCGCTCCTATTCGTCTCTACTCTGGTACAAAGGACGGCAAAAATAAATACACAGATGTGAAAGACATCCCAGAAAATGGGACAATTGCCGTTCCAAATGATGCGACAAATGAGAGCCGTGCTCTTTATCTTCTTGAATCAGCTGGCTTGATTAAGCTTGATGTTAAAGGGAACGAGCTTGCGACTGTTGCCAATATCAAAGAAAACAAGAAGAATCTGACAATTTCTGAGTTGGATGCTTCTCAAACACCAGCTTCTCTGACTTCAGCAGATGCTGCAGTTGTCAATAATACTTTCGTCCGCGAAGCAGGCATTGACTACAAGAAGGCCCTCTTCAAAGAAGAAGCCAATGAAAACTCAAAACAATGGTATAACCTGATTGCAGCGAAACCAGACTGGAAGAAATCAGACAAGGCTGACGCGATTGAAAAAATTATCAAGGCTTACCACACTGATGAAGTGAAAAAAGTTATCGAAGAATCATCAGATGGTATGGATCAGCCAGTTTGGTAATTTTTAACTTGCAGAAGGTCATTGTATTGAATAAATGAAATGATTAAGAAGGGCGGAGATTAGCTTCTCCAGCCCTTTATCTGCTATTATGGTCATTTAGTTTGAACAGTATCTGGCTTTGGGTTAGGTCGGTACAGATTGTAGAACGCGACTTGTCAGTTCCTTAGGTCAAATGACAGACGGAAATCAAACTAAAAGGCTACAGAGGATACATCACATATTGGACAAATCAAGGAGTGAATCGGAAATTATGGGCAAAGAAATTATCAAATTGGATCACATTGATGTCGTTTTTAATCAAAAAAAGCAAGACATTAAGGCCGTAGAAGATGTGACCATTCATATTAATCAGGGAGATATTTATGGAATTGTAGGTTATTCTGGTGCCGGAAAATCTACTCTGGTTCGTGTCATTAACTTGCTGCAGGTGCCGTCTGCCGGTAAGATTACGGTGGATGATACGGTTTTCTATGATCATCATCAGGTTCAGCTTACTGCGGCTCAGCTACGTCAAAAGCGTAAGGATATCGGGATGATTTTCCAGCATTTTAACCTCATGGCTCAGATGACAGCCAAGGAAAATGTTGCTTTTGCGCTTAAGCATTCACCTTTATCAGCTGCTGAAAAAGAGAAGAAAGTTCACACTCTTTTGGACTTGGTAGGCTTAGCAGATCGGGCGGACAATTATCCTGCCCAGCTGTCTGGCGGTCAGAAGCAGCGGGTGGCTATTGCGCGGGCTTTGGCCAATGATCCCAAAATCCTAATCTCAGACGAGTCTACATCTGCTCTGGATCCTAAGACCACCAAGCAGATTTTGGCTCTATTGCAGGATTTGAATCAAAAATTGGGTCTGACTATTGTCCTCATTACCCACGAAATGCAGATTGTCAAGGACATTGCCAACCGGGTAGCGGTTATGCAGAATGGCCGACTGATTGAGGAAGGCTCAGTTCTGGATATTTTCTCTAATCCCAAGAATGAGCTGACCCAAGACTTCATTACGACAGCAACCGGTATCAATGAGGCCATGATCAAAATCAACCAGCAGAAGATTGTGCAAAAACTGCCGGAAAATTCCATTCTGGCACACCTGAAATACTCAGGTGTGGTAACGGACACAGCCATTATAAACGACATTTACAAGCAGTATCACATATCTGCCAATATTCTTCACGCCAATATTGAGATTTTAGATCATGTACCGGTCGGAGAAATGGTCGTTATCTTATCTGGAGAGACCAAGCAACTGGCGGCGGTGCAGGAAAGTCTGCGCGAAGCAGGAGTAGAGCTGCATGTTCTGAAAGAAGGGAGTAACTAATGCTACAGCTGATTCAACAATTTATGCCCAATGTTTATAGAATGGGCTGGTCTGGGCAGGCTGGCTGGGGAACAGCTATTTACCTGACTCTGTATATGACTATCATTCCTTTCTTTATCGGAGGGATTCTAGGCTTTATCGCAGGTCTCTTGCTTGTCTTGACAGGGCCGAGAGGTATTTTGGAAAATAGACTTGTCTTTTTCGTCCTAGACAAGGTTACCTCTATCTTCCGGGCGATTCCTTTCATCATTCTCCTAGCCCTCATCAATCCTTTTACTCGGATTATTGTGGGAACTGGGATTGGACCGACTGCGGCCTTGGTGCCTCTTTCGCTGGCTGTTTTTCCTTTCTTTGCCCGTCAGGTTCAGGTGGTCTTATCCGAACTAGACCGAGGAGTCATTGAGGCGGCGCAGGCTAGTGGAGCAACTTTCTGGGACATTGTCGGTGTTTACCTGCGGGAAGGTCTGCCGGACTTGATTCGGGTGACGACTGTTACGCTCATTTCTCTGGTTGGTGAGACCGCTATGGCCGGAGCGATTGGAGCTGGTGGACTGGGAAATGTTGCTCTGACTTATGGTTATCAGCGTTTCAACCATGATGTGACCATTCTTGCGACTATTCTTATTTTGCTGCTCATCTTCTTTATTCAGTTTGTTGGGGATTTCCTGACACGGAAGATTAGTCATAGATAATGATTGACAACTAGGGCCTCAGCTGGGGCTCTTTTTAATGCCATAATTGTATAAAAAGACTTGCGCAATTAGATTAGGCTTGTTATAATAGCTAAAATCTCTTGAAGCCAAGTATTGGGAAAGTGAGGATATGGCGGATGAAAGCTTATACAAATGTCAATCTGGTGACCTGTGACAGCCAATTTCATGTTTACCGGGAAGGGCTATTGGTGGTTGAGGACGACCGCATTGCCTACTGTGGTCCCTATGATGAAAGCTGGCTAGGGAAATGTAGTGAAACAGTGGATTATGAAGGTACTTGGATCATGCCAGGACTGGTTAACTGTCATACTCACTCAGCCATGACCTTGCTGCGCGGGATTCGTGATGACAGCAATCTGCATGAATGGCTGGAGGACTATATCTGGCCAGCAGAAAGTCAATTCACGGAGGATCTAACGACCGAGGCTGTCCAGCTGGCTCTCGCTGAAATGTTGCTGTCAGGAACAACGACTTTTAACGACATGTATAATCCTCAGGGAGTGGATATTGACCGGATTTATCAGACTGTGCGGCAGTCTGGTATGCGCTGCTATTTCTCACCAACACTTTTTAGCTCAGAGGCGGAAACAGCAGAAGAGACTCTGGCACGTACTCGGACCATTATTGAGAAAATTCGCTCCTATAATGATGAAGATTTTCAGGTCATGGTGGCGCCTCACTCGCCCTATGCCTGTGACGAAGATCTGCTCAAGGGCAGTCTTGAGCTGGCGCGTGAGCTGGACTTGAAGCTTCATATCCATGTGGCGGAGACACAGGAAGAAAATAAAATCATTCTGGAGCGTTATGGTAAACGGCCTCTGGCTTTCTTAAAAGGCCTGGGCTACTTGGAGCAGCCAGCAATTTTTGCTCACGGGGTTGAGCTGAATCCGTCAGAGATTGCGGATTTAGCAGCTTCACCAGTCAGCATCGCCCACAATCCTATCAGCAATCTCAAGCTGGCTTCTGGTGTAGCTCCGGTGACCGACTTACTAGCCGCTGGGGTGACCGTTGGCCTAGCGACGGACTCTGTCGCTTCCAATAATAATCTGGATATGTTTGAAGAGGGGCGGACAGCTGCCCTCCTTCAGAAGATGAGGGCAGGCGATGCGACTCAGTTTACGATTGAGCAGGCCTTGAAAGCTTTGACTATTGAGGGAGCAAATGCTCTGGGCTTGGAGAAGAAAATCGGTAGTCTGGAAGTGGGCAAACAAGCCGATTTCATTGTCATTCAGCCTAAGGGACGACTTCATCTTTATCCTTTGGAAAATATGCTGTCGCACCTAGTGTACGCAGTCAAAGGCAGCGATGTTCAGGATGTCTACATTGCAGGACAGCAGGTTGTCCGAAACGGCCAAGTGCTGACCGTTGATGTAGGGAGTTTTGTGTAAGAATGAAAGTCGAGTTTCAGCTCGGCAATCAGCTCTTAGAATTGAAAAAATAGAAAATGAAGCAGGAGATTGGGAGAGATTGCCGCAATTTGAAGATTGTAGCATGCTTCTCCCAGCTTCTGCTTTTTGCTTTCCTTTTCTTTTGGCAGTAAAAATAGTACAATATAGTAAAGGTTGATGCGCTATTATTAAGCAAGAAAAAGCGGAGAAATGCGATGGATAAAAAATTTCTTTGGGAGAAGATTCAGACTTTTGTTCAGGAACTTTGGAAAAAGATATCGGGTTTTGCTGCAGAGCATACTCTCCTGACAGATGCCTACCAAGCTTGGCGGGATTGGATTAAGAAGTTGCCGCTTCCTCGTCCTAAGTTCTTTCAAAAACAGCTTAGCAATCGGCAGTTTGTCGGAGTGCTTTTGACAGTTGTTGGATTGTCTGCCGGCTTAATTCTGCTGTCAGAGCATGTGCAGGATTTTACCTTTCTGTCTCCTAGTAAGAAAGAGCAGCAGTCGGATCCCTCTCGGAATCAAACGGTTCGTATCATGGCGACTGGGGATTTGCTTTATCACGACGGCCTTTATCTGAGTGCTCAGAAAGAAGACGGAACATATGATTTTTCTGAGAATTTCCACTATGCTAAGGAATGGCTTCGGCAGGGAGACTTGGTCTTAGGGGACTTTGAAGGCACGATTCGGCCGGACTTTCCATTGAATGGCTATCCGCTCTTTAATGCTCCGGAAGCTGTAGTTCCAGCAATCAAGGATGCCGGCTATCAGGTGATGGACCTGGCTCATAACCACATTTTAGACTCTGGCTTGGAAGGTGTTTTGACTACAGCTCAGGCTTTTGAAAAAAAGGGAATCACTTCTATCGGTGTTTATCCGCATGAAAGCCGCAGTCAGGCACCGATTTTGATAAAGGAAGTCAAAGGCATTAAGATCGCACTGCTGGCTTACTCCTATGGTTACAATGGTATGGAGGGGCTTCTCAGTCAGGAAGATTATGATGCTCGCCTATCCGATCTGGATGAAGAAAAGATGCGGGCCGAGATTGAGCGGGCAGAAAAGGAAGCAGATATTACAGTCGTCATGCCTCAGATGGGGATAGAGTACCAGCTAGAGCCGACCGAGGAGCAGATGACCCTCTACCATAAAATGATTGACTGGGGAGCAGATATCGTCTTTGGGGGCCATCCTCATGTGGTTCAGCCGGCGGAGATTGTAGAGAAAGACGGCCAGAAGAAGCTGATCATGTATTCTATGGGGAATTTTATTTCCAATCAGCGCATCGAAACCATGGAGGAGATTGAAAATGCTCATTGGACCGAGCGTGGAGTGCTGATGGATGTTACCATAGAAAAGACACCAAAGAGCACGCAGATAAAAAGTGCTCAGGCTCATCCGAGCTGGGTCAGCCGAGTTGAAAAGGGCACTACTTCGGCAGACGGTCTACCTTTATATACTTATCAGACCTGGATTTTGGACGACTTTGTCGAAGGTGGCAAGTATCGAGACAAACTGGATCAAGAAACCAGAGCACGGATTGATACCGCCTATCAGGAAATGAATTCTCATGTTGGACTGAATTGGCCGGGGCAATAAATTGCTTGAATATGATTTTAGCCAGATTGGATTTACCAATCTGGTTTTTGCTGTTTTGAAATTTAAGATTTTGATAAAGATTTTAAAAGCATTGTTGGGGGTGCGGTTC
>CAUVQK010000075.1:0-6037 GCA_963553705.1 uncultured Streptococcus sp. | reverse complement strand
TCCCCACCCGCAGCCCCTCCCCTCCAAACCATTTCCCACGCCACCCCCTCCTAAACGACGTTAAAAAAAACCAAACGCACGTGAAAAACTTAATAAAAAATTTTAAAAAAATTATGGCTCTAGCCTTGGCAGGCCTAGCCCTAGCCTCCTGTGTAAACCCTAGTAAAACCAGTGAGCCTACTGGCGATAGTGGCAGTAAGACTGTAACCATTGGCTACACTCAATTTCCAGCAAATGTAGATCCAGCAGCGGAATACAATGGCTGGTTCACGGTTCGTTACGGAGTGGGAGAAACCCTCTTTAAGATGGACGACAAGCTTGAAGTAAAACCTTGGCTGGCTGAGAAAATCGAAGCAGTCTCAGACCTAGAGTGGAAAATTACCCTCAAGGATAAGGTGACCTTCCAAAATGGTGAAAAAATGACCGGTGAAAAGGTCAAAGCTTCTCTGGAACGCTTGATTAAGACAAGCGAGCGGGCAGCATCAGATATGGGCATTGACAGCATTTCTGCAGAGGGTCAAACCGTGACCATCAAGACAAAGGCTGTGCAGCCTATCATGGCGAATCTCTTGGCAGAGCCCTACTCCGCTATTGTCGATACGACTGGCAAGAGTGCATCTGACAAGGCTCCTGTCGGAACGGGACCTTACATGGTGACCAAGTACACTCCTGAGAGCGGAGCAGAGCTCAAGGCTTATGACGACTACTGGGATGGTAAGCCAAAAGTTGCTAATCTGAAGATTAAATACTTCTCTGATCCGACAGCTATTTCTGCAGCCCTCAAGTCTAAAGAAGTCGACGCTGTCTATGGTCTGCCTTATGCAAATCTAAGTACCTATGCTTCCGATAAGAACTACAAAATTTCTGAAGTAGAAGGTTCCCGCTACCTAGCATACTACTATAACTTTGAAAATCCTTACGTAGCAGATGACAAGTTCCGTCAGGCTTTAGATACCTTGGTAGACAAGAAGACCTACTCAGAATCCCTCTTTAAAGGCTCAGCTGTACCAGCTGTTGGACCTTTCCCTAAAGGGTTTGCCTTTGCCCTGCAAAAGAGCGTCCATGAATTTAACGTAGACAAGGCTAAGAAACTCTTGGATGAAGCTGGCTACAAGGATACTGACGGCGATGGCTACCGTGAAAAAGACGGTCAAAAAGTCAGCATTGAGCTGCTGTCCTTTACTCGTCTGCCTGAAATGCCGCTGGCTGTAGAAGCAAGCCAGCAGCAGCTCAAGGAAGTCGGAATCGAAGCGACTATTAAGAAAGTTGAAGTCAGTGCCGTTGCCAGTGAAAAGGACTATGCCTTCACACCTTACGCTGTGGTAGCAGCTCCGATTGGTGACCCGTATGCCTTCTTCAACAGTGCTGTTAAGACCAATGGTACAGCCAATATCGGTCACTACAGCAATCCAGAAGCGGATAAGAAAATCGAAGAGTTGGCGACTGAAACTGATCCAGCTAAGCGCAATCAGCTCAGCAAGGAAATCCAAGAAATCATGGACAAGGACTATGGCTTTACCATTATCGGCTTCTTCAAGGTCGCTCTGGTAATGGACAAGTCCGTCTCTGGTTTGGAATCCCATCCAACAGACTACTATCACGTCAGCAACAAACTATCAAAGGAATAAAACATGCTGGAAATGAAAAATCTGCTGGTGCAGTCAGCAGATAAAGTCATTCTCGATCGGGTCTCCCTCTCTCTTGCAGAGGGGGAGTCCCTTTCGATTGTGGGCGAGAGTGGCAGTGGCAAGTCCACCCTGCTCAAGATGCTGCTAGGCCTCCCTCTTAGGGGGCTGACAGTGACAGAGGGCAGTATTACCTTTGAGGGGCAGGAAATTCAGCCCCAGGACCACCGCATTTATCTGCCTTTTGTGGGCCGAGAAGTGGCTTGGATTAGTCAGCATGCCAGTCTCAGCTTCAATAACCGTCGTAAGATCAAAAAGCATTATCAGGACTTGGTGAAAAATCAGGGCCAGAAAGCAGCAAATCTCCGTCCCTTGGAAGAATGTCTAGAGATGGTGGGACTGCTGCCTGAAAAAGTCCTCAATAAGTATCCTTTCGAGCTCAGCGGTGGTATGATGCAGCTAGTTGGTGTAGCGCTAGCTCTAGCCAGCAGACCCAAACTATTGCTGGCTGATGAGCCGACTAGCGCTCTGGATGTCCTGTCGAAAATGAAGCTGCTTGATCTCTTGAGCAAGCTTCATCAGGAGGAAAACATGGCCATTCTCTTTGTCACACATGATATCAGCGTAGCTGAGCATCTAGCGCAAAAAGTAGTTGTCATGAAGGAAGGAAAGATTGTCGAAAGCGGTCCAGCCCATCAAGTTCTTCGCCATCCTGAGCAGGCCTATACCCAGAAATTGTTGAAGGCTGTGCCTAAGCTAGCAGCATTTAGAGAAGGGGGGCAGCTATGAATCAAGTATTGATCGGTCGCCAGCTGACCTACGAGTACAGTCAGATAGGCGAGCGGAGAAGCGGTGTCTTTGATATTGACATTAGCTTGGAAAAGGGACAGGCTTTGGGTCTGGTCGGTGAATCAGGCTCTGGTAAGAGTACCATTGCCAAACTCATCTGCCGCTTTTTAAAGCCGGACCAAGGAGAGCTGACCCTACTGGGCAAACCAGTCTCTGCCTACAGAGATAGAGACTACTATGCTCGGGTCCAGTACATTGCCCAGCAGCCCCAGTCGACCTTTCATCCCAAGCGCAGCATTCAGCAGAGCCTAGAAGAGGTCTGTCGAAACTTCTCTCTCTATCAGCAGCAGTCAGATAGAAAGCAGGCAATCCATGACTTGCTGAGATCGGTTGGTCTGACACCTGAGCTTGCTCAGCGGCTGCCGTATCAGCTGAGCGGAGGAGAATGTCAGCGGGCGGCCATTGCCCGTGCTCTGCTGATTAATCCCGATGTGCTCATCTGCGATGAAATCACCAGTGCCCTGGATGTGACCGTTCAGTATGAAGTCATGCAGCTACTGGCAGATATCAAGGAGCGCTCGCTGACCTCCTTTCTCTTCATCTCTCATGACATCGCACTGGTCAGCAATTTTGCGGAAGATTTGATCGTCCTCAAGGACGGAATCGTGCAAGAAAAGGGTAGCATGCGAGAGGTCGTCTCTGCTCCCAAGAGTGACTACACCAAGCTCTTGCTCAGTCAGTACAGGGAGGATAAAGATGAGGATTAAGCAAGAACTAGACTCTATGGCTCCTTGCAGCAGCTATCAAGGCAGTCTGCCCATTACAGATGAGCTGGCTATCCAGTACACCCTGCTCAAAGGACAGGCCTCCCAGCCCTTGCTGACCATCAGTGCGGCAGTCCATGGCTGCGAGTATGTCGGTGTCAAGGCGCTGATGGACTTGGCGCATGAATGGGACTTTAGCTTTCAGGGCTCTGTCCTCCTCCTGCATGCAGTCAATGTCAGCGGCTTCTGGGCTCGGGAGACGACGCTTGTACCTGAGGACGGCCTCAATCTGAACAGGATTTTTCAGGACCAAGAGCCAGTTTCCAGCCTCAGCTATCAGATTCGGTCTGTGATTGAGAGCCAGGTCTTTAGTGTCAGTGACTTCCTGATTGACCTGCATAGTGGCAATCGGGAAGAACTGCTGACTCCTCATGGTTACTATTCTCTGCGGGCAAATCCAGAGGTGATGGAAAAGTCCTATCAGATGCTGCAGGCTTCTGGGACACCGATAATCTATCAATCTCAGGACTGCGGCAATCTTTATCACGCTGCCTCGGTGGACTATGGACTGCCTAGCATCCTGCTGGAGCAGGGAGAAAATGGCACCTGTCTGCCAGAAGATGTATTGGCTATGAAGGAGTCAGTCAAACAAGTCGCCCGCTATCTTTTTGAAGGGACCATGCCTTATTATAAGCAGGCGCCGCTGATCTTTGACGACAGTTACTATCTGACCTGTCAGAGGTCGGGCTGCTGGATGTGCTTTGTTCGGCCCAATCAAACAGTACAGGCTGGTCAGGTCATCGGTGAAATCTGTGATATTTATGGCAATATTTTAGAAAAGGTGACTGCCAAGGAAGACGGTCTGGTCCTCTACCAGAAAGCGACCTTGGTCGTCCACCAAGGCGAAGTGCTGTTGGCTGTAGCTAGCAAGAAGCCTGGAAGCTACCAGACATCTGAAAGGGAGGCGCATGATTAAATTTATTATCAAAACTATTCTGCAATTCGTCCTCATCCTGCTCTGCGTCAGCTTTATCTCCTTTTTGCTGGTTTATCTAGCACCGGGAGATCCGGCTGAGAGCATCCTCAACGCTCAGGGCATTCCTTTTACCAAGGAACTGCTGGAAATCAAGCGGGCAGAGATGGGTCTGAATGGCAGCTTTATGGAGCAATATCTGGCCTGGCTGGGCAGGATTGTCCATGGCGACTTTGGTGTGACCTATAATTCCGGAGCTTCGGTCTGGGAGCAGCTGGTTTTCTATTTTCCAAATACAGTCTACCTAGCTTTTTATACCCTGCTAGCGACTCTGGGAATTTCCCTGCCGACAGCTCTCTACACATCCTACCATGCTGGAAAGCCGGTTGACCGCTTCCTGATGGGAGGTCTGGCTTTTCTGAATGCCATACCTAGCTTTGTTATGGGGATTATCCTGATTCTGATCTTTTCTGTTCAGCTGCACTGGCTTCCCATTCAGGCAACGGCCAATGAGCTGGGCTTAGTCTTGCCAGTCATAACACTGGCCATGATCATGTCCACTCGCTATATTCCGCAGCTGCGGACCGCTTTGATAGAAGTGTTGCATTCGCCAGAAGTCGAAGGTGCGCGTGGTCGGGGGATTCGAGAGGGGCATATTCTGCTGCATGACGTGATTTACAATGTCCTGCCCTTTCTTCTCACCTTAGTCAGCCTTTCTCTTGGCTCGCTCTTGGGTGGTGTAGCTATTATTGAGCATCTCTTTTCCTGGCCGGGCATCGGTAAGATGCTGATTGGCGTAGTTGCCAAGCGGGATTATCCCCTCATTCAGGGTGCGGTCCTCTTTATCACAGCGGGAGTTTTGACTGTAAATCTAGTCTTTCAACTGCTTACGGTTTGGCTCAATCCTCGCGTCCGACTGGCTCAGGAAAATCCCAAACTGCTGCCACGCACGAAGAAATTAAAAGCAAGCAAGGAGGGTTCGTATGGATAAGAAAATCAATCGAAAACTCTTGGTCTTGGGCGGCCTTATCATCCTAGCCCTGATCCTATCCTCCTTGGCTCCTCATCTCTTGGGTGACAGTTTGACCAAGGTCAATCTGGGACAAGCCCTGCAAGGACCGAGCAGCAGTGAGTGGTTCGGAACAGACGCTCTGGGTCGGTCTGTCTTTGCGCGTGCAGTGAGCGGGGGTGCGGAAACAGTTCTGCCAGCTCTGATGATTCTGATGCTGATTGCGGCGGTGGGCTCCTTTATCGGGGTGACTAGCGCTTTCATCGGCGGGAAATTCGACCAGTTCATCTTGCTGGTAATCACGGCTTTTCAGTCTTTCCCATCTATCATTTTGGTCATTGCCATCGTCAGTATCTTGGGCATCGGTCTCCAGCAGACCCTTATCGCTATCTGCCTGACGGCCTGGACCAAGTACGCCTACCTGATGCGCTCCATGACCTTGCAGCTGAAAAATGAACCTTATATCCAGTCCTCGAAAATGTATGGCAATAGTTTTTGGACTACCCTGAAAAACTATTATTTCCCTAGTCTGTTTCCGCAGATTCTGACGACTATGAGCTTTGACATCAGCACCATTATCATGGAAATCGCTGGTCTTAGCTTTGTTGGTCTGGGAGCTCAGGCACCGTCGCCTGAGTGGGGAGCCATGATCAATGACGGCCGGATTTACATTCAGGAGGCCCCTTGGATTGTGGTCTTCCCTTGTATCTTGCTGATTCTGACCATTCTCCTCTTTACCAAGTTTGGAGACGCTCTGAACAGCAAGTACAATCGCATGAATTGATTATCAAAAAAACATAAACTATAGCCCCTATCTTTTGGGACTGCAATAAAAAAATATGAATACAAGAAAGTGATTCAATAAAAATGAGAAAAA
>CAUVQK010000074.1:0-6048 GCA_963553705.1 uncultured Streptococcus sp. | reverse complement strand
AGGCACATGCTTCTGATAACGCCGCCACAAGCTACGAAAAATCAGGAAAACTAAAATCAGATACAAGGCTACCAATAAGATTTCTGCATAAATAGGTAAATTCTTCCCGAGCCTTAAGAATAGCATTGGCGCAGCATTTATAAGGAGGCTAAGAGCAATTAAGCCTATCCATTTTACAAGTCCTAAAGTAGTTGATTTGAAGTTGTTCATTTTGTATTCTCCTTTTGATAAATATTAATACCGACTTCCGTATCCTCAACAGCTATATCACCCTTCTGCCGAAGAATAGCGACAGCCAGAAAAAAATCTCCTGCACAGCCGGCTGCATGGAAGCTAGCAAGAACGATATAAGAAGCCGCAGTTAAAATATGCAAGCCATAGATCAAGGTCAGGGCTAGGCTAATCAGAAAGAAAGGTGCCAGGATAATGACGAGCATCCTTTTCCGACTGTAACGACTGCCTGGGCTGGTCGCATAGGCCATGCCGCTCTTAAAACCAAACTTGACCTTGGTATTTTCATCTCCCAAGACCTTGAAGAAAAAGCCGTGGATCAGCTCATGGATGACCATTAGAACAAGGAGGTAGAGTAAGTCAAAAAAATGAAAAACTTCGCTACCCTTGCCATACATCAGAATAGCAATCCAAGTAAAGAGGGCTAGAAAAGGGAAGATCAGCAATACAGCCGTTATATTCAGAGTCAGATTGACCTTTTTATTATGGATAAAATCAAGTTCTTTCAGTAGTTTCATAATTTCCGCCTTTCATCGGGAAATAAGCTTATTTGAAATATTTTCTTACCATTGGATAATACATAAGATTGATATAGATATGGATCACCACTAGGACGACAAAACCAGAAACGACATTGAGGGGGGTGAAAGTTCCCACTATCCCTAAAACAATATAGAGGATTGGCAGAAGTCTCTGATTTACATTGAAGAGAATAAGATAGCACTGTTCATAATTGGCTTGCAGCTCTGACTCATCATAAGAGAGCACAAATTCTTTTATTTCCTCAGTAGTCGGAAAGGCTGATAGCTTATAGTGCCGCACCTTCTGAACTGTCTTTAAAAAGACAACTTGCAAAATAATATAAAGAAAGGCAATCGCATAATCTATAAAACTCCACTGAAGAGGGCTCTTATGATTAGTAATATTTCCAATAAAAACAACTCCAACTAAAATCGTAAAAAGAACGATAGCACTGCTGATATTAAAGACAATAGTCGCATATTCCAGATTTTTAAAGGTTAGCCGGTACCATTCATAATTCTTATCCTCATCTGCTTCTTTTTCATAGGCTTCATTGTATTTACGAGTCCGATAAATCAAGAAAAAGACCAAGGGATAGAGGATGATAAGGCTGGCCCTACCTAGCTGGCGCAGCAGTTGAACAGAAAAAATAGTCGACCAACTGATGTTTTTTAGCAGACCAGTTTCAGAAAACAAAATAGACAGACCACCTATTAAAGCTCCAGCTAGAAATATAAGGACATTATATAAAACTCTTTTCTGTGTAGATATACGTTTTTGCTCTTTCACGACTTCTTCTCCTTTATTTTTTTACAATAGATGATACAAGAATGCTGAGGCTGAAGGACTGTTTTAGCTCCTGTTGAAATGAATCTTAATTGGTTCTTCATTCTGCTTCCTCCACCAGCCGAAAGACATTCTCAACGTTTTCATTGAAAATATGGGCAATCTTAAGGGCAATCACAATCGACGGGGTATATTCGCCTCTCTCTATAAGGCTGATTGTCTGCCTGGAAACACCGGCCAGCTTAGCCAGTTCTGTCTGGTTGAGACCGTCACGCGCCCTCAACTCCTTGAGTCGATTTCTTAATTTCATTAAAATCCCCCACTTCTCCTAAAGCTCGATAGACCGAATGTCTTCAATACGAATCAGCTTGGTCTTGGTCTGACCTTTTTTATCTGTCATGCTCAGCTTGACCCATTCTTCATCCACATCCACTACCAGCCAGTTTACCAGCCAGTTATTGGTTCCAATTGACTCGCTCATAATTGTCGGCTTCTTTCCAATCATTTCTTTTAAAAATTGTGACATTGTTTTGTTCCCCTTTCTTTTTCTTTCTAAAGACTTTATCCGTCCCTGCATCCGTTTTAGCTTATTGGAAGAATCAATCCCAAAGATAAAAACCATAAAAGTCATCGGAAGCAAGAACCATAAGAATGCATTCATAAGCGTCCCTCCATTTCCTGTTCAAAAGTATTGTAACAGATTCTTTTCTTTTTGACAAGTATATTTGTCAAAAAAATAATAATCATTGTCAAGAACACCATTATCATAGACAAAAAAGAATCCAGCTCAAACTGAATCCTTTTCCTTTATTCATCTACTTCTGAAAATACTTCTTTTAAAATAGCAATCCCCTGCTGAATTTCCTCCCTGCTGATAGTCAAAGGTGGCAGGAGACGGATAACATTTTCTCCGGCTGTCAGGATAATCAAGCCCTTCTGACGAGCGGCTTCAACAATATTTGACAAATTGGCGCTTGTTTCAATCCCAATCATCATGCCCAGACCGCGAACAGCAGAAATCTTTGGATGGTCCTGAAAAGCAAGCTGGAGCTGCTCCATCAAGATGGCACTCTTAGACCTGACTTCTTCCATAAATCCCGTCTCTTTCATGATATGCAAGGTCTCCAAGGCGGCTGCCATGGCTAATTTATTGCCACCAAAGGTAGAACCGTGACTGCCAGGTCCAAAAGCCGGAGCCAAGCTAGATTTTCCTAATAGAGCGCCAGCGGGCAGGCCATTGGCCAGACCCTTAGCCAGTGTAACAATATCCGGTATAATCCCATAGTACTCAAAGGAATAAAGCTGACCAGTGCGCCCCATACCTGTCTGGACCTCATCAACAATCAGCAAAATCCCCGCTCGTTGGCAAAAATCAGCCAAGTTTTTTACAAAGGCATCTTCTGCTGGACGAACCCCCGATTCTCCTTGGACCAATTCCAGCATGACAGCTGCCGTATCCTGATTGACCAACTCTTCTACGCTAGCTAGATCATTGTAAACCGCATAGCTGAAGTGAGGAACCCCATCACCAAATCCTTCCTTAATCTTATCCTGTCCTGTTGCGGCCATAGCGCCAAAGGTCCGACCATGAAAGGATTGCTGAAAAGTGATAATACCTTGCTTGCCAGTAGCCTTACGGGCTAACTTAATAGCAGCTTCATTGGCTTCTGCTCCGCTATTGCAGAAAAAAGCCAAATAACCATAGGAACCTGCCAACTCTTGAGCCACCTGCTCTTGCAGAGAGCTAAGATAGAGATTGGGACTGTGCCAGATGCACCCTGCTTGCTGGATCAAAGCCTGCTGAACTTGCGGGTGAAAGCCAAGATTGGTTACGCCAATCCCCGATGAAAAGTCCAAATAAGCCTTTCCCTCACTGTCAATCAGATAAGAGCCCTCTGCTTTAACAAACTCAATGGGTGCCCGCTTGTAATTTTCAAATAAATAAGTCATCGTTATCCCTCTGCTATCAAGGTGCCCGTCAAAAGATTATCACCAATCAGAACCTGCCCGACACCAGAAAGCACAGTCTGAACAGCGCTCTCAATCTTGGGAATCATGCCGCCCTTGATGACACCTGTCTGAATCTTCTTGGAAACCTGACTGGTCAGAAGCTGGGGCAGGACTTTTTTGTCCTCTAGAACCCCTTCTATATCTGTCATCAGGATTAGCTTCTCTGCCTGCAAGCTGCTAGCAACTGCCGCTGCTAGATAGTCTGCATTGATATTTAAGAGATCGCCAGCTGCATTTTCTCCTAACGAAGCCAGCACCGGGACTATGTCCGCATCCAGCAGCTTCTCTAGATAAGCAGTTTGAATCGCCTTCACCAGACCGACATAGCCATAGAGGTCTTTATCGATAAAATCTGCCGAAACTGTCTTTCCCAAATGTGAAACCAGCTGAAGGCTTTCAATATCTGAGTCGTTCAGTTCTTGTGTCAGCGTTCGGCCGACTTGACCTAGCAAGGCCTGCTCAATGATAGGCAAGTCAGACTTAGCTGTCACACGCAACCCCTTAACCTTGCGAGTAGGCAGCTGCCGCTCTTTCATGAGTTGGTTAATGACCAGACCGCCCCCGTGAACGACCACGATTTTCTTACCAGCTGCTATCCACGCTTGCATTTGCTTGATAAACTTAGTAGACAGCTTTTGCGCAGCAACACCGCCAATTTTTATAACAATCACATCTTTCATCGCATTTCTCCTTAGGTTCTATAGAGGGCATTGATTTTCACATAATCATAGGATAGATCGCAGCCCCAGGCCTGAGCTTCGGCGTCCCCATCGTGTAGGTCAATCGTCAAGGTCAGCAGCTCCCCAGCCATAGCATCACTTGTCTCCTCGGGGTCAAAAGCCACAGGGCTAGAAGCCTGCATAACTGGAATCCCCTCAATCCAAATATCAATGTCATCAACCGAGACATCTGCTCCCGCATAGCCGATAGCTGCTAAGATTCGGCCCCAATTGGGATCTTGACCAAAAATAGCTGTTTTGACCAAGCTAGAGCCAACGACACTCTTAGCAATCATACGCCCGCTCTGTTCATCCTTAGCATGCCGAACATTGACCTCAATCAGCTTAGTCGCTCCTTCGCCATCCTTGGCAATTTTCTTAGCCAAGTCAGCCATAAGATAGCGGAGCATCTTGGAAAACTTTTCAAATTCTTCTGTATCTGGCAGAATTTCTTCATTTTGTCGGCAGCCGTTTGCCATGACTAGCACCATATCATTGGTTGATGTATCTCCATCCACCGTGATTTGGTTGAAAGTCGTCTCCACATGCTGACTGAGAGCCGCTTGCAAGGTAGCACTGGAAATATTGGCATCACAAGTGATAAAGGCCAGCATAGTCGCCATATTCGGATGAATCATGCCCGAGCCCTTAGCCACTCCTGCCATAGTCACCAGGTCTGTTCCAAACTCTTCTGTGACTACACAGGTCTTGGTACAAGTATCTGTCGTCAAGATAGCCTCAGCAAAATATTCTGCCTTGCCACTCACCAGAATCTGTGACAGACCATTTTTCAGAGCATCCATTGGAAGCTGCTCGCCGATGACTCCTGTAGAAGCCAGACCTACCAAGTCGGGCTCAATCTTCAGCTTTTGAGCAGTCAATCGCTGCATCTCACAGGCGGCGTCCAGTCCCTGCTGGCCTGTACAGGAATTGGCAACACCAGAATTAACCACTATTGCCTGCAATTTCTGACTCTTTTGGATTGATGCTTTGGTCACTAGAAGTGGAGCAGCAATGACCTTATTGGTCGTATAGACTCCTGCCACACTGGCTGGCACTTCTGAGACAATCCAGCTAAAATCCAACTTCTTTTTCTTAAAGCCAGCGTGTAAACCGTCAGCCGAAAAGCCTAGCGGACTGGCAATCGTTCCATCAATAATCTTCATATCTAACCCTTTCTCATCTAGACATAGGACGGTTGAATGAGCAGGCCATCTGTTTCAGGAAAACCCAGCATCAAATTCATATTTTGAATTGCCTGACCAGCAGCCCCTTTGATCAGGTTATCCAGCACAGCCACTACAGTTAGAATATTTGTCACAGGATTATAGTCAAAACCAATATCTGTATAATTAGTACCGACAACCTGGTGCAAATTCGGCAGAGCAGCTTGGATACGGACAAAAGGCTTTTCCTGATAGCATTCTTGGTAAATAGCAGTCAGTTCTTCCCGAGTCGAAGGTTCTTTTAACTTGCTGTAAACCGTCGCTACGATGCCACGATTGACGGGAATGAGGGAAGTTGAAAACTGAATCTGCTGCAATCCCTCATCAAAACGCTGCAACTGCTGCACAATCTCAGGAATATGCTGATGCTGATTTAACTTGTAAGTCACATAATTGTCATGCACATGGACAAAATGGCTGGATGCAGCTGGATTTTTCCCCGCCCCTGTCAAGCCACTTTTAGCATCGACAATAATAGAGTCCAGCTCAATAGCCCGAACCTGCAGCAAGGGAATCAAGGCCAACTCTGTAGCCGTCGCATAACAGCCAGGATT
>CAUVQK010000073.1:0-6082 GCA_963553705.1 uncultured Streptococcus sp. | reverse complement strand
AACATCGAAGACATAGACGACTTCGTAGTCAACTAGCTCGCCTGTCTCAATATGATGCTGCTCTAAGACCTGCTTACACTCTTTGGCATCTTCTACGCCTAGGATTAAGCTTGAACTTGTAACTTCTTCCGCTTGCGAAAGTTGCAACCATGTCCCTGGGCTGAGTTCATACTCTGCCACGCCTTCCATAGGTAGACTATCAGGCTCTCCCAACCATTGCTTATACCAGTTAATTGACTGCTCAATATCTTTCACTAAAAAGACAGTCACAGCACTCTTGATTTGAAACAATTTCATTTTGCTTGCTCCTCCTTATCCGTCTTGGTTTAATTCCTGACCTAATTTTTAGCCTTCTCCTTATACTCTTTGACAGATTTCTGGTAAAATTCTAGATCTCTCATGACTAGAATATTGAAGCGGAGATTCTTGCTCTCCTTGTCGCCAAAAGTTCTGATTGCCACGCCGACCTTATCATTCTGGATGAGAACAAAACTGCCTTTTCCTGTTTGAGGGTTTGATAACAGTTTCTTAAGCTCGCTCGTCTCTTCAAGCTTGAGCACTTTTAGGTAGGCAAGTAAAGCTTCCTCAGTTCCCAAGTTCAGGCTATAGCCAAGCGTCTTGCCATCTGCACTCGCAATAATCCCTTCCTGATCTTCGCTAATCTTATAGTACTTGACAGACCTGCCGCCTTCTAATGTCATCTCTTTGGCATCTTGGAGATGTGTGTTCTTAATTAAGTCCATATAATTCTTATAAGAAGCTTCCGCATCATCGTTAATCAAGCTTTCTACCTTAGTAAAGTAGTCATTATATAAGTTAACTAGTAAATCTAAGTTTTGACTTGCTCGCTCTGGGTCGGCTAGTTGACTCACCTTTACAAAAAAGGCTAAATCACGATAAATCCGGATGGTAAACTGCCCTTCGTAGGTAAATACATTGACGATTGCCTTGTCATTCTTAAGGAGTAGGACGCGACCCTTGAATTTATCAGGACTTGTCAGCATCGACTCTAACTCACTGGTTGGCTCAATAGCTAAAGCTGCTAAATAGCCTTTAATAGCCTCGGCAGGAAGTTGACCAAAAGCATAACCAAGTGTTTGCCCCGTGGTGCTACCAAAAAAGGCAGCCTTTTTATCTCCTGTTCGATAATACAAATAGTCAATCTGAGATGACCAAATCGATTTAGTAGCTGGGAAGCGCTCCGTGGCCTTGATAAAGTCCATGTATTGATTATAAGACTTCTCCACATCATCGGTAATTAAGCCCTCTACTTGCGTAAAGTAGTCCTTGTATTCCTCAGCTGTTTGAGGCCCTGACGCCGCGCTAACAAGGCTAGGCACCATGAGCATGAGGGCGAATATGGCGAGTAGTAGTTTCTTCATTGGGTCACTTCCTTTACGGGGGATTCTTTTCCATTATAGCACGAAAGTGCCAGGGACAACCAACCTACTTTAATAGGCACTTTCGAATAGCCTGCGCCAGACCCTCAGGATTTTCCCAAGCCATTGAATGACCCGCATTCGGCACTACTTCAATTTTCACCCCTTGCTCTTGCAGCTTCTCAAAATCATGGTCAGGTAGTGTTTGTTCGCCGAAAATAAAATACTTTGGAAAGTCAAATTGATACAAGAGCTGTCTCCAGGAAACTTGTCCTCCCTGAACCGCATTTCGAGATATTTCGAATGCCGCCTTTGGCAGCCAATTTCTTAAAGTTGCTAGCCAAGTTGTATAACCTGCTTGTTGGTAGTAGACTAGCTTCTTGCCGAATTCCTGCTCTAGGTTGGCCTCATCCAGACTCGCAATATCAAAACTGGCTGCCCCATCTGAACTTGGGTCTAGATTCGATTCCGTCAATATCAGCTTTTTGACGCGCTTGCTAATCAAATTGCATAATTCGATAGCGACAGCGCCGCCTAAACTATGGCCGAAAACAATCACTTGATCTAGCTTCAAATCTTCCACAAAATCACTTAAATATTGAGCATGAGCCCTAACACTATATTCAAAATCCAAGGGCTTATCGCTGTAACCCGCGCCCAACAAATCAATCAGAATGATTCGCTGGCTATGCCCCAGCATGGCGGCTACTTCAATATAGTCAAAAGAACTGGCACAGCCTAAGCCATGTATGAATAGAATCGGTGTCCCCTTGCCATAGAGATCATGATAACGAATGGTGTATTCTGTCTCCCTAATTCTGTACTCTCTCATTTCTAACTCCCCCTAAGCTGATCCATTACTTGACACAAAAGCCTCCCACCAAAAAGGATAGAAGGCTTGTTGTATCATTCAGTTAAATTACTTTGCTTGCGATTATTCACACTCAATATGAGACTTGAAATATTTCTCTTGAAATCTAACAGCTTCTTCAATTTCTTCTACTGTAAATTTTGTTCCTATTGGAGCAACAACCCATTTCTCTTCAACGTCATCGTCCCTTTTGATAACTGCAATTAATTCTCCCTCATATTCATCTACTGCTTTATCAACGCCAAGTACATACACATCTTGTTCTTCTCCATCAGGAGCGATTATTCCTTCAACATAACCATAATTGATTGGATAAATACGTTCCGGATAATCAGGGTGAGAACTCCCTAGTGGACGATCTATTTTAACTTTTAAAACTTTGCCAATCATATTATCTCCTCCACAAATTCAGGTTTGTCACCCACTATTTCCACAAAAACCTCCCACCGAATTAGAGCTAATCTTTTTCCTTCTCCTTATACTCTTTGACAGATTTCTGGTAGAATTCTAAATCTCTCATGACCAGAATATTGAAGTGGAGATTCTTGCTCTCCTTATCGCCAAAAGTTCTAATTTCCACGCCGACCTTATCATTCTGGATGAGAACAAAACTGTCTTTTCCTACTTGAGGATCAGCCAACAGTTTCTTAAGCTCGCTCGTCTCTTCAAGCTTGAGTACTTTTAGGTAGGCAAGTAAAGCTTCCTTAGTTCCCAAAGTCAGGCTATAGTCAAGCGTCTTGCCATCCGTACTCGCAATAATACCTTCCTGATCTTCGCTAATCTTATAGTACTTGACAGACCTGCCGTCTTCTAATGTCATCTCTTTGGCATCTTGGAGATGTGTGTTCTTAATTAAGTCCATATAATTCTTATAAGAAGCTTCCGCATCATCGTTAATCAAGCTTTCTACCTTAGTAAAGTAGTCAGTATATAAGTTAACTAGTAAATCTAAGTTTTGACTTGCTCGCTCTGGGTCAGCTAGCTGACTCACCTTTACAAAAAAGGCTAAATCACGATAAATCTTGATGGTAAACTGCCCTTCGTAGGCAAATACTTGGACGATTGCCTTGTCATTCTTAAGAATTATGACCCGCTCCTGGAATTTGTCAGGACTTGTCAGCATCGACTCTAACTCACTGGTTGGCTCAATAGCTAAAGCCGCTAAATAGCCTTTAATAGCCTCAGCAGGAAGTTGCTCAAAAGCATAACCAAGTGTTTGCCCCGTGGTGCTACCAAAAAAGGTAGCCTTATTATCCTCTGTCTTATATAACATATAGTCGACCTGAGATGACCCAGTCTCTTTAGTAGCTGGGAAGCGCTCCGTGGACTTGGTAAAATCCATGTATTGATTATAAGACTTCTCCACATCCTCGGTAATCAAGCCCTCTACTTGCGTAAACTAGTCCTTGTATTCCTCAGCTGTTTGAGGCCCTGACTCCGCGAACGTGATTACGTCCTCTAAATTTACTTTAGATTTATCGAATAGTTTTCTAATATTGCCTAGATACTTTTTCGTCCCAACATCATCCTGTCCAACAATAATAAGTTTTGATTTTGCTCTTGTCACAGCAACATAGTGATTATATATACTGTCCGGTTTATCAAGCCAATAATCGTTGGCAAAAACAATCACTTGATCAAACTCTAATCCCTTAGCAGAATGAAAAGTAATTGCTACATGCTCTAATTCATCCAAGTGGAATGCAGCGTGATATTTCTTGTCCTTAATTGTAAGAATCATTTTTCTCACATGATCTTCACTTATCTCGAACCCAAAATATTTCGCAATGTTATCGACGGTCGACATTATTTTATTTTCATTATTTTCTTCTAGTAAGGCCTCTACTTCATTGACAGTTTTCTCTACAATTTTCTTCATACTTCTATTTCGAATGGCCTCTTCTGGAACCTCAAGCATAAAATCATAGATAGAGTATCTCGGGATCACAAAATATTGTACCAATGCCATATATAGCCATGCGGTATCAGTCGTAATTTCCGAGATAGGTGTAGTTGGAACATAAGTAAATTTTGTTCCAGTCCTACTCAATTCATTCGCACCCAACTCAGCATTTTTATTAGAAAAGCGTAGCAAAGCAATTGTTTTGGTAAAATCCAAGTATTCCTCTATATTCTTGTACCAATCGCTTGAGTTAGTGCGAATATAAATAATCGAACTAGAAGCTTCATCTGCTTTATACAATTCCTTTGTATCGTCAAAAAGCAAATTAGAGTAGTTCTGTATTGCCTGGCAAGAGCGATGGTTTTTTCTTAGCTCTTTTTCTGTAAAAGTCTCCATTTTTAAAACACTTATAAACGCATCAGGGTACGCTCCCCTCCATGTATATATAGACTGCTTTTCATCTCCGACAATAAATAATTCAATACCCAATTCCTTACACAGGTACATAAAAAAATTATGCATTGCTTCATCACAATCCTGATACTCATCCACATATATTTTGAAGTACTTCGCTTGCAAGAAAAGTTTGCAAGCTTTCGAGGTTTTTACAATTTCAAGCGCCAACTCAAATACAAAGTTTTTTTTGCTATCTTTATATGTACATATGATTCCACTTTCTAATTCTTTTAAGCACTCATAGAAATCTTTCCTCTTAATTGAGTAATCTGTGTTCATCCCTTTTGAGAATTCAATCTGAGGATAAGCATCCCTTGCAAACGGCTTTATAATTTCCTCAATAACAAAGCTGTTATTTGTTCCAATAAAGTGCCTTGAAATATCAAATTTTAATCTATCTCTTATTTCCTTAGCGGCTTTTCTTGTAAAAGTAATCGCTGCAATAACTTTGTGGGTATGGTTTTCTTCTATTTCTTTCGAAATTTTCGACACCATTGTATGAGTTTTCCCGGTTCCTGCACTTGCGCGAATAACCATATTTCCAGAAGTATTTACTATTTCTTTTTGAACGTCAGAAAGTATCATTCTAAATCTCCTTCAAACAAAAAAAATTATCATGATTTAAAATTAGCTGACAATCCTCTTCTGTAAGTTTTTTTACCAACTCAATCATCCTATATTTCTTAGACTTTTGGAGATAACTAACAGCGTCTTCATTTGGTCTATCTAGGTATTCATTCATTTTTTGATGAATTACCTCATCTAAATCCTCTTCTAAACTTACACGCGAAAGATAAATATGAAACTCTTGCCTAATAGAATCTAACTTATCTCGATTTAATTCGTAGATATCTCTTTTAACCTTGCTAATATCCGCGTTAGGATCTTCAATATCATCACTAGGCAAATAATCGCCCTTATAGTTATGCATCATTTTTATAATTTCATTGACTCTTCTAAATCCAATTACCTCATACTTAGATTCTTTACTTTTTCTCAAATCATTATCAGTTTTTACTACACATGGTATGTTTAACTGGCGAAGTATTTTAATATAAGGTTTGAAGCCAATCCCATTTACCTTAAGAATATATATCCCGTCCGCTTCATAGAAAGCATACTTAGTAGATAGTATTTTTTCAAACAAAACTTCTTCAGAATCCCCCTCAACTAGAAGCACCTTATCTGCAAATATTGCCTCTGACAAATCTTTGTTTAACCGTCGTTTTTGTTCTCTAAAGTGTGACGGCACGGTGTAAAAGACACTCTTTGAATCAACTTTAGTTTCGTTATATATTCTTACTAAGTTGACTTGATCCATTTCGGATAATATAAACGACGAGTGTGTCGTTAGAAAAGTATATTTATATCTTTCACTTTCAAAAATACTTTTTGAAAGTGCTTATTGCATAGATTTATGCAAATGATTTTCCGGCTCCTCTATTAGAAATAAATTGATTTTTTGTTCACTTA
>CAUVQK010000072.1:0-6133 GCA_963553705.1 uncultured Streptococcus sp. | reverse complement strand
TATTAGAAATTTCATAAATATTAGCTGTAGCTTGATCCTGAGGTGTAGCTGTAATGACCGTCTTTTCGCTGATTTTTCCTTCTTTAATCGCTTCAAAGACCAAATAAAGCGTCATGAGCTTACTCATACTGGCTGGGTCACGCACCTCATCGACATTATCCTCCCAGACAACATCACCTGTACTGCCGTCAATAACGAGAGAAGACTTGGGACGATTAATCGCCTGAACATTATCATGCGGATACATCTTTTTAGCCATATCCACCAATTCATCAGCCCTAGCAGCTAGTGGCGCTAACGAGGTCAGGAACAAAATTCCCAATAACAAAAGCTTTTTCTTCACAGGATCCTCCAAAGAACAATTATACCTATCTAGTATATCACATTTTACGCAAAGTCAACCATAAATCTAAAAATCCTACCTAAAAAATAGATAGGAAATTAAGAGACTTTTATCTGGCAAAGCCAGTTTTATAGCAACAACATCAAAATCTTAGTGATTTAACAAGCTAAGAGCTTCCTTATCAGCGATAATTACAACATCCGGATGCTTCTGGAGAGCACTGCCTGGCAGCTCCTCTGTCACTTCACCCTCAACAGTCCCTGCTATAGCCTTGGCCTTAGCTGAACCGTAAGCAAAGAGGATGATGGACTTGGCATCAAGGATATTCCCAATCCCCATGGAAATAGCCTGAGTCGGAACATCTTCCATCTTGTCGAAGAATCGAGCATTGGACTGAATGGTGGACGGTGTCAGATCTACTAAATGAGTCTGACTGTCGAAACTGGTTCCCGGCTCATTAAAGCCGATATGACCATTCGTACCAATCCCCAAAATCTGCAAATCAACAGGATGCTCTTTAAGGAGCTGATTGTAACCCTCTACTTCCGCTTCCAGATCCTTTGCCGCTCCATTGGGCAGGAAGTTTTCTTTAAATGGCTTTTGATTAAAGAGGTGCTGGTTCATGAAATAACGATAAGACTGTGGATCGTCTCCCTGCAAACCAACGTACTCATCCAGATTGACACTGAACATCTCTGAAAAATTAAGGTCGCTCTCAACAATCTGCTTGTAAAATCCTTCAGGGCTGCTGCCTGTAGCTAAGCCCAAAGTTTTTGCTCCTTGACCTATCTTTTCCTTGAGCAGTTCAAGAGCCACTTTGCCACCTTCTACTTGGTTTTCCACTTGAATAATCTTCATTTTCTACCTCCATATCTTTTCTTAATTCTATTATATGGTATAGACCAATTTTTGTCAAGAAAAAGTCTGCAAAATAGACATACTTTCTAGTCGTGCTCGCTTCCTTTTGCAGCAAATCGTGTTATAATAGAGACATGTTTTTACTGATTGTTTTATTGATTTTATTTTTTGTCGGAGTCTTACTCTGCAGCTTGAGTTTCCTCATAAAAAAACAGCCAGGCTGGCAGATGCTAAGTTTGATTTTGGGCAGCTTGCTCACAGCCAGTCCCTTCCTACTAGCCGCCTACCTACTCTGGCTGATGAAAACAATATAAGGAGATGCGATGAATACCGCTGATTTTGATTTTGACTTGCCCGAAGAACTGATTGCTCAGGCGCCTTTAGAGAAAAGGGATGCTTCCCGCTTGCTAGTGGTCGATAAAGAAACGGGAGCCTTCTCCGACCAACACTTTGACCAGATTATTGATCAACTCCAGCCTGGCGATGCCCTAGTTATGAATAATACGCGTGTCCTGCCTGCCCGCCTTTATGGTATCAAACCTGAGACAGGGGGCCATGTCGAGCTGCTGCTGCTGAAAAATGTCCAGGGTGATGACTGGGAAGTGCTAGCCAAGCCGGCCAAGCGCCTCAGAGTAGGTGCTCAGATTTCCTTTGGAGATGGCCGCTTAACTGCTACTGTGGTAGAGGAGCTTGAGCATGGCGGCCGAATCGTACGCTTTGGCTACGAAGGGATTTTCCTAGAGATCTTGGAAAGTTTGGGAGAAATGCCGCTGCCACCTTATATCCACGAAAAACTGGCAGACCGCGAACGCTACCAAACTGTCTATGCTAAAGAAAACGGCTCTGCCGCTGCGCCAACTGCTGGACTTCATTTTACAGAAGAGCTATTGGAGCAGATTGCAGCCAAGGGAGTCAAGCTGGTCTATCTCACCCTTCATGTCGGACTGGGAACTTTCCGACCGGTTTCTGTAGACAGCTTAGATGATCACGAGATGCACTCCGAATTTTACAGTCTGTCCGAGGAAGCTGCCCAGACACTTCGTCAGGTCAAGGCTAAGGGAGGTCGTGTCATTGCGGTCGGCACGACATCTATCCGCACCTTGGAGACGATTGGCAGTAAATTCCAAGGGCAGATTCAGGCTGACTCTGGCTGGACCAATATTTTTATCAAGCCGGGGTACGATTGGAAGGTCGTTGATGCTTTTTCAACCAACTTCCACCTGCCCAAGTCAACTCTGGTCATGTTAGTCTCTGCCTTTGCCGGACGTTCCTTAACGCTTGAAGCTTATGAGCATGCCATTACTGAGCGCTATCGCTTCTTCAGCTTTGGTGATGCCATGTTTATCAAATAACTATAGGTGAAAATTTATGAATAAAATTGAAAGCAGACACCGTCTCATCCGCTCCTTAATCATGGAGAAGAAAATCCATACCCAGCAAGAACTTCAGGAGCATTTGGAAGCTAACGGTGTCGTAGTGACCCAATCCACTCTTTCACGAGATATGAAAGCACTCAATCTGGTCAAGGTCAGTGAGAACGATACTTCCTACTATATCATCAACAGCATCGCACCATCCCGTTGGGAAAAACGCCTCCGTTTCTACATGGAGGATGCTTTGGTCATGCTGCGGCCAGTTCAAAATCAAGTCGTCATGAAAACCCTGCCTGGGTTGGCTCAATCTTTCGGTGCAATTTTAGACGCTCTAGAGCTGCCACAGATTGTTGCTACTGTCTGCGGTGATGACGTCTGTCTGATTATCTGCGAGGATAATCAAGGTGCTCTGGACTGCTTTGAGAAGCTCAAAGAATTCACCCCACCATTTTTCTTTAGTAAATAAAAGCTGAGACAAAATTGCCTCAGCTTTTTCTATTTTCGATTTTTGTCTCATTGAAAGCCATTAGTAAATCAGCAAGCCATACTTGACCAGAGCAAGGCAATACAAATAAGATTTGAAGATGGTTTTAAAAAATCAGCATTTAAGGCGTTGTAGCCAAACGATAAATGGCTGCCGCGTAAATATCCATGGCCCGATACAGATCATCTAGGCGGAATCGTTCATTGACCTGATGCTCTGTCTGGTCAGCTCCCGGAAAGAGAGCGCCGAAGGCAACACAATTAGGCATAGTACGAGCAAAGGTCGCTCCGCCAGAAGACATAGCTGGACTGTCGTCTCCTGTTTTCTCCTGATAAATTTCCATCAGGGTGCTGACCAACTCACTGTCCAAAGGTACATAGAGCGGAGCCAAGTAGTCAAACTCCTGATAGGTCAGCTCGTATTGACTGGCTATCTCTGCTAGCTTTTCAACCAGCTTTTCCTTGTCTGCCAAGACCGGAATCCGCATGTCAATCCGAATCTCAGAGCGGTCAGAGTTTAAAGTCAGACCAGCAACATTAAAGGAAAGAAAGCCCGTCGGTTCATCAGACACAGGACCAAAGAGATGGCTGCCTGTCGCATCTTCACCAACCGCCTGATCCAGAAAGGCAAGAGCCGGATGCGAATCCAAGGGCTGCAAAACCTTAGCTAAGCGAATAATGGCATTGACTCCTTGGGCAGCATCCTTAGCGTGCTTGGGCAAGCCGATAACCGTTACTTCTTCTGCCGTTTGCTCATATTCATAACCTAAATCTTTCAGTCCTGCAACGACTGACTCTAGTAGGCTGCCCGAATAGGAAGCCTTAGCAGGAACGACATTAAAAGCTTGACCAGCTTCTAGTTCTAAAGTATCAGAGCCTGGCCCTTCCAGCTTAAGCTGCAGAAGCCCCTTCTCAGCATAGGTCAAGGGGAAGGAAGAATCTGGTGCAAAGCCAAGTGTAGCCTGCTCTTCTAGTTGGTTATACCTGCCCATACAGCGCCAAAGAGTCTCCTCATCTGTACCAAAGATAAAGCGAACCCGCTTTTTAAATTCTACTCCACTATCCAGCAATGCTTTTACAGCATAAAGAGCGGCCAGGGAAGGTCCCTTGTCATCCTGCACCCCACGACCGAAAATCCAGCCATCCTTGACAGTAGCTTCAAAGGGCGGCGTCTGCCAGTCCGACTCATCACCTGATGGAACAACATCCAAATGACAGAGAACGGCCAGGAGCTGAGCTCCATGACCGATTTCTGCATATCCGTAATAACCTTTAGGGTCAAGGTAGGTTGTAAAACCTAGCCCCCGACTGATTTCTAAAGTTTTTTCTAGGACATCTTGGATAGCTTGTCCAAAAGGTGTTCCATTTTGGCCTTCATTCAGTACTGAAGGATAAGAAACGATTGTTTTCAAAGATTCAAGAAAATCTTCTTTAACTTCTTCCGTTATAAAATTTTTCATGGAATCACCTCAGCTTCTAGCTTATAGAAACGGTAAGAAAGTTCCTAGGAGTAAGAGACCAATACTGATAGCAATGATAGCTACAATCAGCTTACCGATAAATTTCCACCAAGTGCCGATATTGATACGTCCGAGTGCCAAAGCCCCCATAACGATACCAGAAGTTGGAGCAACCAGGTTCAGCACACCTGAAGCAGACTGATAAGCTGTGATGATCAAGCTTGCCTTGACATTGACAAATTCTCCCAACGGAGCCATGATTCCCATAGTCGCACTGGCCAGACCTGATGATGATGGGATAAGGAAGGACATTGGCAGGTAGAAAATGTAGGTCAAGACGATAAATACTTGTGATGACAGACCGCTGAGTCCTTGTTTGCCCCAGTTGAGAATAGTATCTGTAATCATACCGTCATTCATGATAACTTGAATACCACGAGCGATTGCTACGATTAGGGCTACGCTAAGCAGGTCAGCTGCACCGTTCATAAAGGCTGAGATAATCTTGTCTTCCTTGAGACCGTAAACAGCGCCAATCAAGATTCCCATGAAGGCAAAGAGCATAGCTCCTTCTGGGAAGTACCAAGTACCCAGTGCAGAAGTAGATGAACCAATAATCTTACCGAGTACTGGAAGACCTGTCAGCCAGGTATTGACATCCTTAAAGATAGTAATACCGAGATCTGTCCAAGGAATGAAACTCAATACCATAATGACAAATGTCATGATGAACAGGAATAGAACTGTTCTTTGTTTTTTGCTCAGAGTTGACTCAACAGATGAAGAAGTTTCAACGTTAAAGTGTTTCAAATCTTCTTCGCGAGTGCTGTAAACCAATGACTTGGTCGGATCTTTTTGAATCTTATCTGCATAGCGGTAAACAAACCAAGTGCTGAGAGCTGTCAGAATAACCAAGAAGATGAGACGAAGGACAATCCCTTCACCAGTTCCAACACCAGCAGTCTCTGAAGCGATAACAGTTGCAAATGGATTTAGCGTAGAAGCCAAACATCCGATTTGCGAACCAAGCAATATGATAGCCACCCCAGTCAGACTGTCAAAACCAACCGCCATCATCACTGGTACCAAAAGCGGATAGAAGGCCATGGTTTCCTCACCCATACCATAGGTAGTACCACCAAGGGCAAAGAGAGGCATCAAGACAACAATCAGCATCTTTTCACGGCCCTTATACTTCTTAACGATAGAGGCAATTCCCACATCCAAAGCACCAGTTTCGTTAACAACACCAAGGAAACCACCAACCATGAGGATGAAGAAGGCAACATCAATCGCTGCGCTTGTCTCCTTAATCAAGGAGCCTTCCTCTGGGTGCGTACCCAGCATAGCACGAATCGGCGCCATCAGGACATCCCAAATCCCTTGCGGATTTTGTGGCTGAGGCTGGTAAACGCCTTTTACAAAAGCCCCGGCTGGGATAATCCAAGTCAGCACTGCCATAATGGCAATGATTATCAACAATACGGTGTAAGATGAAGGCATCTTAAACCCTTTTTTTGTTTTTTCACTCATTTGTTTCTCCTCCTAAACGTTTTTTACGAGGTTACGAACCTGCATTTTCCTGCATGAGTAAACAAGAAAACGCTTACTTTGTT
>CAUVQK010000071.1:0-6183 GCA_963553705.1 uncultured Streptococcus sp. | reverse complement strand
TTACAAAGAGCACTTTTCAATCTTCCAGTTTTATATTATAATCATAGCTATATTCCTGTCGTAAAATTGGAGGTCCTCATGAGCAAAAAAGAAGTCGCATTCCCACGCTACCAGCAGATTGCCGTCGCCATTGCCGAACGAATCGTTGACGGCAAATATCCTATCGGCAGCAAAATCTATGCCCGCTCTACCCTAGCCAGCAACTTCAATGTCTCTCCCGAGACAGCCCGCAAGGCTATTAATGTGCTGGTAGACCTGGAAATCATGGAAGTCCGCCATGGCAGCGGGGCATTCATTTCCTCCAAGGAAAAAGCTCAGCAGTTTCTTGAGACCTATAAAGATGTCAACTCTCTGCAGGATCTCAAAAGCAAGCTCCACCAGAGCATCCAGCGCCAAGAGGAAGAATTTGCCAACTTTTCCCAATTGCTTAATCAGCTTCTCAGTCGGACCAAAGATGTCCAGCAGCGCTTCCCTTTTAATCCCTACGAGCTCCAGCTCTCAGCAGACGCCATCAACCTAGGAAAATCTATCAATGAGCTCAATATCTGGCACTCGACTGGCGCTACCATTGTCGCAGTCCAGCAGGGCGACCAACTCCTAATTTCACCCGGTCCTTATACCAAGCTGGAAGCCGGCAATACTATCTACTTTGTTGGCAACGAATTATCAGTCGGTTTGATGCATAATTTATTTTTTAATGAAATTGAAACAAACAAGTGAAACAGCACTTGTTTTTTCTTTGTCAAAAAACAGAATACACAAGCAAGTACGCTATTTGACAAGCTTTTTACGACTTTCAAAAATATTTCAAAAAATCACTCCCCTTTTTTATAATAGCCGAAAAAGGCCGGTCTGACGGTCTTTTGGGTTTGACAAAGTGACCACACGATGTTATACTGTGATGGTCTTTTAAGTGACAACTCATCAAAATAAATATGTAGTCACTTGTGTAAAAGGAGAAATACGTTGAATAAACTAGAAGTAAAACATTTGACTAAAATTTTCGGAAAAAGGCAAAAGCAGGCACTAGAAATGGTGCAGCAAGCCAAAAGCAAGACGGAAATTTTAGAAAAAACCGGTGCTACTGTCGGAGTTTACGATGTAAACTTTGAGGTTCAGACCGGAGAAATTTTTGTCATCATGGGACTGTCCGGTAGCGGGAAGTCTACCCTTATCCGCCTTCTCAACCGATTGATTGACCCGACATCAGGCGACATTTACATCGACGGTCAGGATGTGGCTAAGATGAACGAAGAAGAGCTGCGTGACGTTCGCCGCCACAAGCTCAATATGGTCTTCCAGAACTTCGGCCTCTTCCCGCATCGGACCATTCTGGAAAATACTGAGTTCGGTCTGGAAGTCCGAGGTGTTGATAAGGAAGAGCGCACGCGCCTAGCTGAACAAGCTCTGGACAATGCTGGTCTCCTCTCCTTCAAGGACCAATACCCCGATCAGCTCTCTGGTGGGATGCAGCAGCGGGTTGGTCTGGCTCGAGCTTTGGCCAACAATCCTGATATTCTGCTCATGGACGAAGCCTTCTCAGCTTTAGACCCCCTCATCCGCCGAGAAATGCAGGATGAGTTACTAGATCTGCAGGCAGAGCATGAGCGTACCATTATTTTTATCACGCACGATCTCAATGAGGCCCTGCGTATTGGTGACCGTATTGCCATTATGGCTGACGGTCAGATTATGCAGATTGGCACCGGTGAGGAAATCCTGACCAATCCAGCCAACGACTTCGTTCGAGAGTTCGTTGAAGATGTGGACCGCTCCAAGGTCTTGACTGCCCAGAATATCATGACAACGCCACTGACTACCAACATTGACATCGACGGACCAACCGTGGCTCTTAATCGGATGAAAAAAGAAGAGGTCAGTATGCTGCTGGCTGTGGATAGGAAGCGGCATCTCAAGGGTAGTCTAACTGCCGAAGCCGCCCGAGATGCCCGTAAGCAACATCAAGCACTGGCTGAAGTGATTGATAAGAACGTCCGCAAGGTCACTCAGGAAACCCTGATTACCGATATTTTCCCGCTGATTTACGATTCACCAGCGCCTCTGGCCGTTGTAGATGATAAGGACAAGTTAGTCGGCGTTATTATCAAAGGTCGAGTCATCGAAGCCTTGGCCAATACTACTGAAACTGAAGAATAAGGGAGGTTCGCATTTTGAATATTTTACAACAGCCAATCCCCGTTTCTCAATGGGTTGAGTCCTTTACTAACTGGGTAACCGATACCTTCTCCGGGCTTTTCTCTGTCCTTCAGGCCATCGGAAATGCCATCATGAATGGGATGACAGACACCCTGCTCTTCATTCCGCCCCTGCTCTTTATCGCAGTCATCACTATTTTTACCTATTTGATTTCCAAGCGTAAGCTGGGACTGCCCCTGCTCACCCTCCTAGGCTTGCTCTTTGTTTACAACCAAGGACTCTGGGAAAATCTTATGAACACTGTGACCTTGGTTATCGTCTCCAGTGCCATTTCCATTATCATAGGTATTCCACTGGGGATTTGGATGGCTAAGAGCAATCGTGTCGAAGCAGTTATCAAGCCCTTGCTGGACTTTATGCAGACCATGCCGGCCTTTGTCTACCTGATACCGGCCGTGGCCTTCTTCGGTATTGGTATGGTGCCTGGGGTCTTTGCCTCTGTCATCTTTGCCCTGCCACCGACTGTCCGCTTTACCAATCTAGCCATTCGTCAGATTCCAACCGAGCTGATTGAAGCGTCAGACTCTTTTGGGGGCACTGGCAAGCAGAAACTCTTCAAAGTCGAGCTGCCTCTGGCTAAAAATACCATCCTAGCTGGGGTCAATCAGACCATCATGCTGGCTCTGTCCATGGTCGTTACTGCCTCTATGATTGGGGCGCCAGGACTTGGCCGCGGCGTTCTCTCTGCCTTGCAGCATGCCGACATCGGTTCCGGCTTTGTCAATGGGGTATCTCTGGTTATTCTGGCCATTATCATTGACCGCCTGACCCAGAAGCTCAACCAGCCTCTGGCTAAAAAATCACCGGTCACTGCCAAGGAAAAACGCAACAAGATTATGCTCTGGTCTGCTCTGGTTGCTGTCATCCTGACAGCCTTTGTCGGAAATCAAGTGACCAAGCTTCAGCAAAGCAAAAAAGAAAAGGTCAACCTTGCCTATGTTGAATGGGACTCCGAAGTTGCCTCAACCAATGTCGTAGCGGAAGCTCTCAAGGAAATGGGTTACGATGTCACCATCACACCGCTGGACAATGCCGTTATGTGGAAGTCCGTTGCTAATGGCGAAGCCGATGCCATGGTTTCTGCCTGGTTGCCGACCACCCACGCTGCTCTCTATGAGGAGTACAAGGACAAGCTAGTGGACTTGGGGCCAAACCTTGAGGGCGTTAAGACAGGGCTAGTCGTACCAAGCTATATGGATGCCGACTCTATTGAAGACCTGTCAGACCAAGCCAAGAAAACCATCACAGGTATTGAGCCCGGCGCTGGTATCATGACCGCGACTGAGAAGACTATGCAAGAATACAGTAATCTCAGTGGCTGGAATCTTTCTTCTTCCTCAACAGGAGCCATGACCACTGCTCTGGATCAGGCTATTAAGGATAAAGAAGATATCATCGTAACCGGCTGGTCACCTCACTGGATGTTCTCCAAATACGACCTCAAGTACCTCAAGGATCCTAAGGGAACAATGGGTGGCAAGGAAGCTATCCACACTATGACTCGAAAAAATCTAGACAAGGACTTACCAGAAGTCAACAAGGTCCTAGATAACTTCAACTGGACTCAAAAGGACATGGAAGAAGTCATGCTTAAGATTAACGAAGGCAGCTCACCAGAAGCTGCAGCCAAAGAGTGGATCAAAAACCACCAGAAAGAAGTCGAAAGTTGGAAGAAATAAAAGCATAGAAAAACCCTGAGATACTGTTATCTCAGGGTTTTTGATTAGCTTCTTTCTTGTCTTACAAGACTTAGGCATCTTTTAAAGATTGCTTCTATTTGGAGCATCATTCTTTAATAGCATCTTCGTATCTGTCAAAGGCATAGTGGCTCTGTGCGTAGAGTGGATTATCCATGGCCAATAGCAAGTATTCATTTTCTGTTTTAGCGCTATCTCCATCAGAGTCATTCCAGGTAACATCTAAAGCCAGCCACTGACCATCTACTTTTGCGAAGTTCCAAGCATGCGGGTCAAAATCATCTGTATTTCCACTCACATACATGGTTTCGAGACCAGCTTCCTGAGCGAGAGCCTGGAAGGTTACAGCATAAGCTTGACAGACTCCCTTACCCTCAAATAGCGGACCAGTAATATCAAAACTAGATTCATACTTGCGAATACCGTCTTGCATATCTTTAAACGCTTTTGAAATAGCTTCTTCTGATTCTTTATTCTCAATAGATGTTTTGTAATTCAAAAAGCCTTGGTAAGCAGCCTTATCATAGCTAATATGCTCAATCATATACTGATTAATCGCCTCAATCTTTTCTCGGTCGCTCATCTGGTCTTTGATGATGTCTTTGACAATCTCTTTGACCTTTTTGCGGGCCTTCTTATATTTGGCAGTTTCATCAGCATCGTATTTAAAACTTACCACATGTTGCTTAGCATCAATGGTAGGAACCACTCCCTGCTGAATGACTGGATTTTGCTCTAAAACATCGTGAAGCAATTCACTAACATCTCCTTCACTCAGCTCTGGAAACTCACTGTAATCAACATATTCAGCATCTGACAGAAGAGCCTTGGCAAAATATTCCTGCGCTGCACTTCTGGCTGCCACTCTTTCCTCAATATCACTAACATCATGAACGACTGTTTTACCCTTGAGATCCAAGTCAGCCTGCTCTACGCTGATATATTTCTCTGAAACACCCGACTTGCTTTCCTCTTTATTGACCTTTTCATTATGTCTATCTACAACAGGCTGCACTTCTTCAACACTGGCCTGTTCAATGAAAAAGTCCGTTTTGACAGTAGGCATGCCCTTGATAGAGACCAGACATCTGACATCCCGGCCTTCTTTTTCAATTTTTTCATAGACGATTGGAAAGTTCTGAATCTGGCCATCCATCATCTGCAGTGGTGCTTCTTCAGGAATGTTCCCCTTCTGCCTCAGGGCGGAAACCTGGTCAGAAAAAGTCCGAAAATCGATTTGATTCGGCATCAGTTTCGCAAAGCTATCAGATGAGATAGGATTGCTGATAGTTCCTAAAGCTTCTTTGTCTTTAAGGGGAACAACAAGGAGTTCATAAGGCTTTTTCTCAACCGTTTTCTTACTGTAATCCTGGTCGTAAGCCTGTAGCAACCGTTGTCTGGCAAGAATTGGATCATCACCAGAACGGCCTCCGTTGCGGCTATCATAGTGGGTAGGCAAATCCGTCCGATACACTGTCGAAGTGACCCGATCGACCTCTTTATAGTTATAAAGGCCTGTCTTCGTATCACTGCCAGGCATGGTCACATACTCTCTTTTTATAATGGAATAAGAGTCCGCTCCAGGTACTTCGGTCCATTCCAGCTGCAAGCGACCATCCCCGAGCAGACTGCTCTTGGTCTTCAGAGCTAGCTTGTCGCGCCCTTTCTTATCTATCTTAACGATCCAAAGTTTTGGTTTTTTAAGCTTTTTACCTGTGCGCTCATCATCCCGTTGCAGCAAATAGAGCGTATCAAAGACCCCCCAGCTCTCACCTTGCTTGGCTAGACCATATTCTGTATGCTCTCCATTTGCCTCCACTCTAGTCGCAGAGAAATGATAAGCTGGCTCAATCACTATCTGCCGCTTATCATTCATCTTAAAGTCACCCCCTAAAATAGCTCGTAAGTTGCTGTCCCCATAAATTTCAAAGGAAGAAATCAACTCGGTCTGTCCTTCATGTGGCAGTGTCTCAAAATCGTTAGGCTTTTGTACCTCTGTCGGAAATGTAATGGGCTCATTTTCCTTGATCTGAATGACCTTTTCTTGGACATCATAAGGAGTATTTTTGCTGTATTTTTCTCTCAGCTTACGAACACTTTCCGAAAATTGGCTGCCTTGCTCTCCCGGACCTCCACCGTTCTTTTGAAAAAGACTGCAGCCCATCAGAAAACAAATCAACAGAGAAAGCAGAGAAATGAAACGGATTTTCCTACTCATGATTTCCCCTCCTGAAGTAAAAATTCTTAATATATTATACCATATTTTATT
>CAUVQK010000070.1:0-6186 GCA_963553705.1 uncultured Streptococcus sp. | reverse complement strand
ATAACAGTATAGAAAATGGCAAGGAAGCCTGATTTGATCGCAATGAAGCGAGTGTTTCAGAATCAAAGGGTTTTTCTGTGCCATTTTTTTGCGCACTATTATTTTTTTATGGAGGATTGTTTCTATGCGGACAAAAGGAATTGTGCTGCTTTGTGGTTTGGCTTTGCTTCTGGGAGCCTGTCAAGCGGGGAATAATAAGACGACGACTGAGTCATCCTCGGCTAAGACGGAGACAACAGATAAGGACAAGGCTAAGACTTTGGATAAGGGTGTCTGGGAAGACAAGCTTTATGCCCGTCTGACCAAGCTCATCAAGGAGAATGGGAACACCAGCTCTAGCTATGATAAAAATAAAAAACCTTATGCCGTCTTTGACTGGGACAATACGACAGTCATTAACGACATCGGTGAAGCAACCTTTACCTACCAAATTGAAAATCTGGCCTTTAAGATGACACCAGAAGAATTTGACCAAGCAGTGCGGACCAATATACCGAGCGACGATTTCGTTGAGGATTACCATAACAAAGATGGTGAGCCAGTGAACATTGACAAGATTGCGGCCGACTTGCTTTCTGACTACACGGCTATTTACAATAGCTATAAGGGAATGCAAGGAGACAAGTCTCTGGAAGAAGTCAAAAAGACCGATGAATACCAAGACTTTGCTGCTAAACTCCGCTATCTTTACGAAGCGATTGGTGACACCTTCAGCTCAGACATCAGCTATCCATGGGTGACCTACCTCTATGCAGGTATGACTTCTGAAGAAGTTCAAGCCCTATCTGAAAAGTCTATTGACCAGGCTCTTGAGGACAAGCTGACTTCTGAAACCTGGGAAAGTCCGGAAGGCTTGAAAGGTGAATCAGGCCAAGTCAGTGTAACCTTCAAGCGCGGTGTTCGCTCAGTCAAGGAAATGCAAAATCTCTACAAGACTCTGATGGCTAACGGCATTGATGTCTATATCTGCTCAGCATCTTATATTGATGTGATTATCCCTTATGCTAGCAATTCTAAGTATGGCTACAATATTCCTAAAGAAAATGTCACTGCTATGCGCTTGAAAAAGGATGACAAGGGAGTGATTCAGCCAGAATACGATACCAATTATGCTCAGACTCAAGGTGAGGGCAAGACAGAAACCATCAAGAAGCTGATTGCTGTCAATCATGACAATCAAGAACCAATCCTGATTGCCGGCGATAGTAATGGCGACTATGCTATGCTCAAGGACTTCCCTAAACTGCAAATGGGTATCATCTTCAATCTTCTGAGAGATCCTAGCAAGGGAATCGGTCTTTTGCAAACTAAGGCAATTGAAACTTACGGTCAGGAAGATGCCCTTTACTATCTGCAAGGCCGGGATGAAAATAAAGGTGTGCTGCTCAATGGCAGGGAAACTATCAAACTAGATAGTAAGGAAGCCCAGCTCAGCAAATAGCGGGCAGTCCCCTATCATAGAGAGGAATGGATGCAATATATGAAAAAAATCATGTTTGTCGGTCCGGTCGGAGTGGGTAAGACCACTCTGACCCAGCGACTAAAGGGTTTGGAGCTGACCTACTATAAGACTCAGGCGGTTGAGTTTCATGATACCATCATTGATACTCCTGGAGAATTTCTTCAGCATCGTAGGTATTATAATGCCTTAAACGTGACGGGTGCAGATGCCGATGTGATTGGTCTTTTGGTAGCAGCTTCCAATCAGATGCAAACCTTTCCTCAAGGCTTTTCCTCCCTTTTCAATCAAGAAGTGATTGGCATTGTCACCAAGATCGACATGGCTGATAAGGAAGAACAGATTGAAAAAGCACGGCGGCAGCTGAAAGCGGCTGGAGCCAAGGAAATCTTTGAAATATCAGCGACGGAAAATGAAGGAATTGACCGTCTCCAGGCTTATCTGGAGTCAGATTAGGGACGGGAAGTCGAATATGGTATACTAGATTCTAACAAGGAAACGAGGAAGGAATGTCTATTTATGAAAGTAGAGCACGGGGGAAATGCGGCAGCTTTGGCTGAGGAATTTGGTTTTTCTCTAAAAGACTGTCTGGATTTCAGTGCCAATATCAATCCTTTGGGGATCTCTCAAAAGCTGAGGGCTTGTCTGACCGAGTCCATTGATTGGCTGGTTCATTATCCAGACATCAGCTACAGCCACTCCAGAGAGCTTTTGGCACATCATCATGGCCTAGAAAAGGACAATGTCCTGCTGGCAAATGGTGCAGTAGAAGTCTTTTATGAGCTGGCCCGCTTCCTGCGTCCAAAAACAGTCCTGACTCTGAGCCCTACTTTCATGGAATATGAAAAAGCCTTTTCGCAAGTGCAGGCCAAGGTGGAGCGCTTTAGCCTCCCTTCCCCATCCTATGAGTGGAATCTAGCTGACATGATGCCGGCCTTGGATTCACTGACTGCAGGAGACGCTGTACTCATCTGCAATCCTAATAATCCGACGGGTAGCTTGATTCGGCGTACTGAGTTAGAAAAGCTAGCTGAGGACCTGCAGGAGCGGCAAATCTTTTTGATACTGGATGAGGCTTTTATGGACTTTCTGGACGATGAGGAGGACTATAGCTTCGTCTCACGTCTGGCTACCTATCCAAATGCAGTAGTGGTGCGGTCTCTGACCAAGTTTTATGCTATTCCTGGTCTGAGATTGGGCTATGCTCTTAGCTGTCATCCGACTTGCTTTGATGAGATAGAGAGGAGCCGAGCTCCTTGGTCGGTCAATGCTATGGCTGATCGCGCCCTGCCTGTCCTTTTGGAAGATCAGGCCTATCAGGAAGCTACCAAGCAGTGGCTTCGACTAGAAAGAGATTTCCTTTTTCAAGGGCTGACTGAATTTTCACAGATTCGACCGGTCAAACCTAGTGTCAACTATATCTTCTTTGAGTATCTAGGTCGGCAGGACTTGCGTCAGGAGCTTCGGCAGAGAAAGATTTTTATCCGTTCCTGTCAAAATTATCATGATCTGACAGACCGGCATTACCGCATAGCCATCCGCAGCCATCAGGAGAATGAACAGCTTCTGGCTTGTCTGACAGAGGTCTTGGCGAAAGAGGCTCCTTATGACTAAGGTAACAGTCTCTTGTCCGGGTTCCTGTGGTGAGTTATTTCAAGGTTTAGTAGGAGAGCAGGAGGTCCTGCTCTCCTATGGGATTGAGAAGCGCAGTCGAGTTAGATTGGACGGGGCTTCGTCTCTCGCAAGGCAAGCCCAAGGTGAAAAGGTAAGGCGAGCTTTGGAGTTCCTGCCTGTGGCCAATGCTTTCTCTTTTGTTCAGGAGTCAGACCTGCCTATCAGCAAGGGCTATTCTAGTAGTACAGCTGATATGGTTAGCTGCCTGCAGGCGGCCTTTCTGGGGCAGAAGCAGCTTCTAAGAGCGGCAGACTTGACTTGTCTCTGTGCCAAGATTGAGCCTACTGACTCGGTAGCTTTTGCGGACTGGACGGTCATTAATCCCCTGACTGGTCAAGTGGTCTGGCAGACAGACTGGCGACCGGAGCTCTATGTTTATATCTTGGAGCCTGTGGAGATGGTGACTACTCTTGACTTGGTTCGGATGAAGGACAGTCCTAGCTATCCAGCTGAGGAGTCTAAGCGTTTGCTTCCTCTCTTTCAGGAGGCTTGTCGGGAGAAGAGTTTGGAAAAACTTGGCCATTTAGCGAGCTATAGTGCTTTGTTGAATAACCAACGGCTGCCCAAGCCCTACCTGAAAGAATTACTGGCTTTGGTAAAAGAATACCAGTGTTTAGGCCTCAATATTGCCCATAGTGGTACATTGGTCGGTCTGCTGCTGAGCAGGGAACATCTAGAAGTCTTGCCTAAGCTAGAGGCTGAACTAGCTCGCTCAGCCAGTGGGGCTTATTATCAAACTCGGACTTTGAGCAGGATTATTTTTGAAGGGGTGCAGCCGGTCAGGGAGGAGACAGACTAGTTTGAAAGACTTAGAAAAAATTATTGAGCAGATTCTTCCGATAGACAAAGACAAGCTTCAAGAAGGCCAGTGCTATTGTGATCAATTAGGGAAACCTCCGGGGTCCTTGGGAAAGCTCGAGACTATCTATGCTCGCTTGCATGCCATGTTTTCTGGTCCCATTGATTTGGAGAAGAAGATTGTCCTCGTCTATGTGGCAGATAATGGCATTGTGGCTGAAGGCGTTTCTGCCAACCCTCAAGAAACGACCTATACTGTTGCCCGCAATATTCTAGCAGGGAAATCTGGCTTGTGTGCTATTTCCAAACATGCTGGTTCGGACATCTGCCTGGTAGATATTGGCTGCAAGAAGGATATATTTGAGGAGAATGAGGACAAGGTCTGCCATGGAACGCGTAATATGCTCAAGGAGCCGGCCATGACTCGCGAACAGGCAATAGCGGCAATTCTAGTCGGCTACAAGAAGACAGAGGCCTTGATTAAAGATGGATATCGTCTCTTTGGAACAGGAGAAATGGGGATTGGCAACACCACCACCTCTGCTGCTGTCATAGCGGCAGTTCTCGGTCTCAAACCAGAGGACGTCACAGGCTATGGAGCTGGTCTGACTCAGGATATGAAGGCTCATAAAACAGCCGTTATCCAGCAGTGTCTGGATCGTCACGCTCCTTATGGAGATATTCTGGATCTGACCGCTAAGCTTGGTGGGCTAGATATGCTGGCTATGGCAGGCACTCATCTTGCCTGTGCCCACTATCAGTTGCCTTGTGTAGTGGATGGTCTTATCTCTCTGACAGGGCTTTTGATTGCCCATCAGCTGACTCCTCATGTCTTGGACTATAGTTTTGCTTCTCATGCATCGACGGAGCCTGCTTACAGACTGGTCAGTGACTTTCTAGGACTGGAGCCCATGCTTTTGCTGGACATGCGACTGGGTGAAGGCTCGGGTTGTCCTTTGGCTTTCTTTCTGCTGGAAAATGCTGTTTATACCATGGAGCATATGCCAACCTTTGCAGAAGGCAGCTTGAAAGAAGAAGATTATGTTGATATTCGCAAAAATGTGACTTAAAGGAGGAAAAATATGCAACTCTATACAAAAACAGGTGACAAGGGCTTGACCAAGCTAGTTGGCGGTCAAAGTGTCGCCAAGGATGCAGAACGAGTGAATGCTTACGGAACCATTGATGAGCTGAACTCTTGGATTGGTTATACTATTACCAAGCTGGACAAGGATGATAAGCTGAGAGATGAGCTGCTCCAGCTGCAGCATTATCTCTTTGACTGTGGTTCAGACCTCTCTACACCAAAGGGAGTTTATCCCTATAAGGTTGATCAGCAGTTGATTGACTGGATTGAGGAGAGGATTGATACTTACGCAGAAATTCCACCAGCTTTGGAAAGGTTTATTCTGCCGGGCGGTGACGAGATTGCTTCTATGATTCATGTGGCTCGGACCATTGCAAGACGGGCAGAGCGTCATATCGTAGGAACGATGTGGACTACAGAAATTAACAATAATGTCCTGATTTTTGTCAACCGTCTGTCAGATTACTTCTTTGCCTTGGCTCGAGTAATCAACTTTACCAAACATCAAGAAGACGTGGCCTATGAAAGAGGTGCCAAGGTCTTCCACAATATCACCAAGGCGGATGTTGAGCGTTGGGCAAGCAAGCGCCAGTGATAAAAAGAAACAGAAAAAGTTCTGTCTTTCCAAATTGACTTTTACCAAGTCTTGGAAGGACAGAACTTATTTTAATCTTCTAAAAAAAGAAAGCCGCCTATACATCATTGTATCTTCATGCTAAGCTTCGTTGATTAGCACTAGCTTTCCAATTATTGACTCTGCTCCTTTGCAGAAAGACAAGAGAAACCTCATCTTTAGAAAATTAACGTACTTAAACGTAGAGTCAATAATGGAAACTAAGCTAAAATGTTTGTTCCAAACTGACATCACTACCTTACATCGAGGCATGAAATCTACTAAAATTTAAGAATAAAGACCTGACTTAAAGCTGAAAAGCTTATCACAGTGGCGGGACCGCGCTGGATTTTCACCAGACTTCCATATCCTTAAAAGTACTAAAATCAATTTCCTAGTAACTAGATTGTAACACCTTTCACAGGTAATTACAAGGAAAACGAATCAAATTTTAATAAAAATTTAATCCTTCAAACAAGCTTGTTTTTGAAAAGAGAAGCAGCACTAAAAACTTCTTATATTAATGACTTTTTTATTGCCATGAAAGCGCTTTTG
>CAUVQK010000069.1:0-6202 GCA_963553705.1 uncultured Streptococcus sp. | reverse complement strand
TCCTTAATCTTGTCCGGCTGAACCATAATCCGGATTTCCCGGCCGGCTTGTAAAGCAAAGCTGTTCTTGACACCCTTGAAGCTATTGGCGATTTCTTCCAAATCTTGGAGACGCTTGATATAGCTTTCCAGAGATTCACTACGAGCACCTGGTCGAGCAGCACTTAGTGCGTCTGCTGCAGCTACGATAACAGCAATGACACTTTCTGCTTCCACATCTCCGTGGTGGCTGGCAATCGTATTAACAACGACTGGATGCTCCTTGTACTTACGAGCCAGTTCTGTCCCGATTTCTACGTGGCTGCCTTCAACCTCACGGTCGATAGACTTGCCAATATCATGGAGGAAACCAGCACGGCGGGCTAAATTGGCATTTTCACCCAGCTCAGCAGCGATGATACCGGAAAGCTTGGCAACCTCAATAGAGTGCCGCAGGACGTTCTGACCATAAGAAGTGCGGAACTGCAAGCGACCCATGATTTTCATCAAATCAGGATGCAGGTTAGGAGCTCCGATTTCATAAGCTGCGGCTTCCCCGTACTCACGGATGCGATTGTCAATTTCCAGACGGTTCTTCTCAACCAACTCCTCGATGCGAGCTGGGTGAATACGGCCATCTTTCAAGAGTGCTTCCATGGTCATACGAGCAATCTCGCGGCGAATCGGATCAAAACCTGAGAGAGTGACCACTTCAGGCGTATCATCAATTATGACATCAATACCAGTCAGACTTTCAAAAGTTCGGATATTGCGACCTTCCCGGCCAATAATCCGACCCTTCATACTGTCATCTGGAAGATGCACTGTTGAGTTGGTTTGCTCAGCGACATAATCACCGGCAATACGCTGCATGGCTTGGACCAAGATATTCTTCGCAACCTTGTCAGACCGCTCTTTGATATCTTGCTCCGCATCCCGAATTCTAGTCGCAATCTCTTTAGAAAGCTTGTCCTCGGTCTGCGTCAAAATAATATCACGCGCTTCTGTCTGCGATAGCGAAGCAACTCGCTCCAGCTCTGCTGCCTTCTGCTTTTCAAGTTCCGCTACTTGTTCTTCACGCGCATCAATGTGTTTAGATTTATCTGAGAGACTTTGTTCTTTTTGCTCCAAAGCCTTTTCTTTGTTGCTTAAATTATCGTCTTTGCGGTCAAGGGTAGAAGCACGCTCTGTCAAGCGGCTTTCGATTTGTTTTAACTCTTGACGTTCAGACTTAAATTCTGCATCAACTTGTTCACGATATTTTCTGGCTTCTTCTTTTGCCTCCAAAAGTGCTTCTTTTTTAAGCGAACTTGTTTCCCGCTTGGCTTCTTTGACAATCAAATCAGCTTCGCGTTCAGCCTGTCCGCGTAAATTGGTTGCTTCTTGTTCAGCATTTAAAAGAGTAAGCTCTGCAGCTTCTTTAGATGATTTCATCTTAGCCGAGACACTTACATATCCAATCACTAAACCAATGATGGCAGCAAAAACAGACATAATTATAGGAAATAGGTCCATGTTTTTACTCCAAATCTATTTAATTGTTGAATTCAAAATTCCATACTATTCTATCACAAATCTAAAAAATTCACAAACCTATTTTTTGAAATTCAAGAAAGCTTTTGTCCATTTTTTAGAGACAAAATAATCAAAGTTTGTAGAAGTCTGAGCACCAAAACTTTTTCAAACCATAAGCAAGATTGTTCAAACTTTTCATTCCCCTAAGACCTAAACTTTATTCCCAAATAAAAAATTTTTATGCTATAATCAGAGAAGAAAAGATGCATATGAGACAGGCTTTTTCTTCGCTAACAAGACAAACCTATGGCTTGATATCACTAGAAAAACCTTCTCGCACTTGCTACATTGTAAAGGAGAAACCATGTCTAAAGAAGTTATCGTTGAAAGCTTTGAGCTGGATCACACCATCGTCAAAGCGCCTTACGTCCGCCTTATCGGAGAAGAAACTGGCCCTAAAGGCGACATCATTTCCAATTTTGATATCCGCCTGGTTCAGCCTAATGAAGATTCCATTCCAACTGCTGGCCTGCATACCATCGAGCATTTGCTGGCCATGCTGATTCGCAAGCGCATTGATGGTATGATTGATTGCTCACCTTTTGGCTGCCGCACTGGTTTTCACATGATTATGTGGGGCCAACACAGCTCTAACCAGATTGCTCAGGTCATCAAATCCTGTCTGGAAGAAATTGCTGAAACAACTAGCTGGGAAGATGTCCCTGGAACAACCATTGAATCCTGCGGAAACTACAAGGATCACAGCCTCTTCTCAGCCAAAGAATGGGCTAAACTTATTCTCAGCCAAGGAATCTCAGATGATGCCTTTGAACGCCATGTGATTTAAAACAATAAAAAGTTCTCGATTTCGAGAACTTTTTTTGTGCATGTATAATGAAATCCATCAACAAACTAGAAATCAAGTGAGTCAGCATGACCCGGACCATTTCCGACGAAGTAGCCAGTCTTACAGTTGATACTGAAGAGGTAGGTGCCGTCTGGCTTGAAGAGGTTATAGTAGCCGTTTCCTTTAATAATATTGACGCGTTCCAGGATATAGTTATCACCAGAAATATAACCACGCTCACGAGAAGTTTGCAAAATTTTCTCCAGAACGCCAGGGTTGAATGTCCAAGCTGGATTGTTGACGTCATCAATAGCTGCTTGGTTATAAGGGACACGACTGAGGTCTCTCTGCAGATTTACTCCGTTGCTAGGAAGACCATAGCCAGAGTAAGAGTTAGAACCCCCTGAACCAGAAGCAGACGAGCTTGAACCGCCGCTTGTACCCGCACCAGTGCCTCCCTGATCAGTAGCAGGAGCTGGTGTTGGTACCTGTTGACTACGTCCTTGGGCAATTGCTGCCTTTAGAACTTCATCTAACTTAGCATTGCCACTTGATACATCTGAGAAGGTCGCATTTGTATTCGCCTTGGCATCCTTGTTCAAGACACCGTCAGTGATCGCTCCGCCATCAAACTGCGAATTGACACTTTGGATAGCTGAAATTTGTTTCACTAGGGAATCATACTTGCTCTTAGCGGCATCATAGTCTTTGCTGCCTTTTAGCTTTTCAAGTAATGTTTTTAATTTTTCCAAGTCGCCGAATTTACTGTTTTTGACAGCTGTCTGATTGCTATCTGTGAAAAATGCAGCATATTCATCATTAAAGGCCTTCAAATTCTTGGCAGTATTATCAGAGCTAGAGGAAGACGAGCTCTTTTTGCTGGACTGCGATGTTGAAGAGCTGGAGCTTGTAACGGTCTTGTGACCCCAATTATGCCCCAGAGCAAAGTAGAGCCCTGTTCCCGCTACAGCAATCCCTAGAAGCCCCAAGACAGGATAAAGGAAAGCTTTTTTCTTGTAGAAAGGTGTCTTAGGAACCTCTAATTCCTTCTCATCAAGCGGCTCGGGAATAGGACCGTAAGATGTCTTTTGAACGGGAGCAGCAGCAATCGAATCCGCCTGCTCTGAGCGTTGACTGCGAGAACCTAAGGGGTTTGGAGCTACTTCTGGCTCACTTGCAGTCTCAGTGGCTGTCGACTGAGCTGTTTGAATCTCCTGTTCACTTTCAACCTCTTGCCGTCTTTCTTTGATGAAGTCGGTCAAATCAGAAGAAGCTTGTTCAGCCTGAGCAACTTCCTGCTCCTGCAGCTTTCTGATTTTCTGGGTTTCAAATTTTCCAGCTTCGATTTCCTGACGGTGCTGCTTGATATACTTATCCAGCACATTGTCGCTTTCATTTACACCGGCTTCCAGCTCCTCTTTCTTACGAGTGGCTTGGCCTACTGTCATTTCCTTGGCCTCTTCAAAATCAAGGACCGACTCTTTCTTTTCTTCTTCCGGTGAGTAGTTTTCTTCTTTCGTCACGGCAAATCCTTTCTAATCTAACTGACGTTTGACCCGCTGGCCAAAATACTGATATAAATCAACTTTTAAAGTACCATTATAAAGTTTGCGTTTTTTATCGGCCTGACTACCGTATTTGCTTTCAAAAGCTTCATCGCTGGTCAGGATAAATTTGCTCCAAGTTTTGAGCGGAGCAAAAGTTTCTCCCATCTCCTGATAAAGCCGAGTCACAGCCTCATCATCTAGGAGGCGCTCCCCGTATGGCGGATTAGAGATAATCACACCGTTGATCTTATCTGTATGCAAATCTTGCAGACGCATCTGCTTAAAGTGAATCTGCTCTGCTACTCCTGCTTGCTCAGCGTTTTTTCGAGCTAGCTCTACCATACGGCCATCGATATCCGATCCAGAAATATCCAGCTGGATTGTCTGATCAATCTGACTGAGTGCAGTCGAGCGAGCCTGGGCTACCAGGTCTTTATCCACCCAATTCCAGTCTTCAAAGGCAAAGGAACGATGGAGCCCCGGCGCCATCTTCATCCCGATCATGGCTGCCTCGATACAAAAGGTACCAGAGCCGCAAGTCGGGTCAATCAAAGGCTTATCTGGATACCAATTGGACAGGAGTAAAATGGCCGCTGCCATATTCTCCTTAATCGGTGCACCGCCTTTATCAGCCCGATAACCACGTTTGAAGAGGCTGGACCCTGTCGTATCAATCATGACTGTCGCTACATCTTTTAGGATAGAAACCTCTATCCTAAACTCAGCTCCATTTTCCTGCAGGGGCACCCCTTCCGGACGTGCATAATGCTTCTGCAGCTTCTTGACAACTGCCTTTTTAGAAATAGCCTGAACACTAGGCTCATTGTGAAGTTTTGACTTGACGCATTTAGCCTTGGCAATAGGAAATTTAGCTCCCAGCGGTAGATAATTCTCCCAATCCAGAGCAAAAACTCCCTGAAAGAGCTCTTCAAAAGTTTTGGCTGGAAAGCTGCCAACCACTATCTTAATCCGATCGGCCGCGCGCAGCCAGAGATTGGTTTGAATAATCGTACTGACGTCACCCTCGAAGCGAACCCGGCCATTTTCGACCTGACAATCAAGTCCCAGCTCTCTGATTTCACGGCCGACGACAGCTTCTAGCCCTGCCGCAGCGGTCGCAATTAAATTAAATTTTTCTTTCATCTCGGCTTTAAAATGGATTCCAATCTATACAAATAAAGGGAGTGAGACAAAAATCGTGATTTCGTCACATCGATTTTCCTCACTCTCCCTTTTTAAATTTTGGGCTGAGAAGGTTTCGCTGCTATTTATCAGCTAGCTCAGCACTTGAAATGTCCATCAGACAAATGATGAAGCTACAGCTAGTTGAACTTGGCAGAGAATAGAGCGCTCAGCCACTCTCTTGCTATTCTATTATAAAATTTAAAGAGGACAGGACTTGACGTCCTAGCCTCAGCCTATATGCAATTTTCTGTAAGCCATGTTTTGTTCCGGAAATGACTAGGCACCATTTCCTTCGATAATCATCTGTCTACTGTTTCCAGTCAGAGTGCTATGTTCGCTTCCACGCACTCCATGCCCCGACCAAAGTTTGGGTTGCTAGCTTGAGGGGTTTACCGCGTTCCACTTCTTCTGTTTCCAAAAGAACTACGTCACTGTGGCACTTTCAGACCTAATCAGACATATCCAAAGACTTAGCCCTTTCAGTCGCCGTAACGGAAAAATCCGTCCCTAGGCTTATTTCTTCGCCTAGCACAAACACTACCGGCATCACAGCCAGTGCTAGCATGGACTTTCCTCATGAAAATCTAAAATTTCCACGCGATTATCCAAAAATTGCACTATTCTACAAGAACCATTATTCACGATCCAAAATTTGTTTCCCGAATACTTCCTTTTCAAGACGGTTCAAGCGCTTCAAGATATCAAAGTTAGTCGCAGAAGTCATCTGTGGGAAGCTTTCCACAGTCGACTGAGTTGTTTGTGTTGATTGGACAGGCTGAGTCGGCTGAACCGGTGCTTTTTCAACCGGCTTCGCAGCTAACTCTTCCTTGAGACGGCGATTTTCCTCACGCAGCTCCTTTACCAAGGCTGCATAAGTCTCATAATCCTTGATAATATCGTCCAAAAACTCATCCACTTCGGACTTACTATAGCCACGTACTTCACGTTTAAAATCCTGATCAAAAATATCTTTTGCTGTAAAAATAATACTTGCCATCTTCTCTCTCCAATCTAGTTCATCATATTCAATTATAAACAAAATCCACTATAAAAATCAAGATTTAGCCCTTATTTTCCTAAAAAATTTTCTGCTACCTCGTTTAAGTCATCAAATGTTAATTTTTTGATAA
>CAUVQK010000068.1:0-6207 GCA_963553705.1 uncultured Streptococcus sp. | reverse complement strand
CTTAAAAGTAGGAGTAGCCTCTGTTGTCATTGCCTCAGGTTTTCTACTGGGAAATGCCCAATTAGTCCAAGCGGATGAGGCGAGCACAACCACCAGTCCTGCAACAGAAGCAGTCTCTTATACAAATGCGGCAGCCCTACCTAAGTCAGCAGATGAAGAAAAAACTGGAGAGGCAGATGGTTCAGGAGCGGGTGCTTCAGAGCAGGCTGCTCCAACTGGTGTGCAAGCAGATCAAGCTCCAGCTGGTGCAGGTTCGGAAGGCGCTGGTCAAGAAACTGCGAATCCAAGTGAAAAAGACAAGCATGAAGCAGTTAGTCAGCCGCAAGCTTCAGCGAAAGATGCTATTGAAGAAGGCAATATTCGCTTTCATTTCAAAACCTTGCCGTCACAAAATCTAGACAGCTTGGGCCTGTGGACTTGGGACGACGTCGAGACGCCTTCTAGCCAAAAGGGAGGTTGGCCGACTGGAGCAACTAGCTTTGCGACTGCTAAAGAAGATGACTACGGCTATTATCTTGATGTTAAAATGGCTGAGAAAAGAAACAAAATCAGCCTTCTAATCAATAATACAGCAGGTCAGAATATTACAGGTGACAAGACGGTCGAGCTACTCAGTCCTCAGATGAATGAGGTTTGGTTTGACACAGACTATCAACCTCATACCTACGAGCCTTTGAAAAAAGGGATGGTACGGATCAACTACTATCGTACAGATGGCCAGTATGATAAGAAGTCGCTCTGGCTCTGGGGAGATGTCCAAAATCCAAGCAAGAATTGGCCTGACGGAGTGGATTTTGAAAAGACTGGCAAATATGGTCGCTATGTAGATGTTCCCTTGAAAGATGCTGCTAAGATGATTGGCTTTTTGCTTCTAGACGAAAGTAAATCAGGAGATGATGTGAAGATTCAAAATCAGGATTATAATTTCGCTAATTTGGAGAAAAACAGCCAGATTTTCTTGCGTGATGCGGATCCGACAGTTTATACCAACCCTTATTTTGTCAATGATATTCGGATGACGGGAGCCCAGCATGTGGGATTGAGCGAGATTGAAGCCAGCTTTTCTACCTTAGAAAATGCTAAAAAAGAGGACATTTTAAAGAACTTAAAGATTACAGACAAAGATGGCAATGAAGTTGCTGTTAAAGATGTGGTTCTGGATCCTAAGACCAAAAGTGCCAAATTCATTGGTGATTTTAACCAAGCTCAGTCACCTTATCTTATCAAATATGGTAATGATCAATTCAAAACCAGCATGAACTGGCAGCTGAAAGATAGTATCTACAAGTATGATGGTGATTTGGGAGCACGTGTTTCTCAAGCGGGCAAACAAGTGGACCTAACTTTCTGGTCACCAAGTGCGGACCAAGTTGATTTGGTAGTCTATGACAAAGAAAATCAGAATAAGGTTATTGGACGCCTGGCTATGCAAAAAGGTGAAGCTGGGACATGGACTGCCAGTTTGACACCTGAGAGCGGTCTAGGAATTTCTGACTATCGTGGGTACTTCTATCATTATGAAATTACTCGCGGCGGCAAAAAAGTTCTTGTGTTGGATCCCTATGCCAAGTCTTTAGCCGCTTGGAACAGTGAAGATGCGGACAAGGGGGATGCCTACAAGATTGCCAAGGCAGCCTTTGTAGATCCAAGTGAATATGGACCGAAAGACCTGACCTATGCTACTATTCCCAACTTTAAGAAGCGGGAAGATGCCTTGATTTATGAGGCGCACGTTCGTGATTTTACTTCTGATCCAGCTATCTCAAAGGATTTGAAATCTCAATTTGGAACTTTCTCAGCTTTCATTGAGAAATTAGATTATTTGAAAGACTTGGGAGTGACCCACGTTCAGCTCTTGCCAGTTCTAAGTTATTATTTTGTAAATGAGCTGAAAAATGCTGAGCGCATGGACAAGTACGCTTCTAGCAACAGCAACTATAACTGGGGCTATGACCCGCAAAACTACTTCTCGCTGACAGGTATGTACTCCAGCGCGCCGACAGATCCAGCCAAGCGCATTGAGGAATTCAAAAATCTTGTCAACGAAATTCATAAGCGTGGAATGGGCGTTATCCTGGATGTGGTCTATAATCATACGGCTAAGACCTCTATCTTTGAAGATTTGGAGCCCAATTATTACCACTTTATGGATGCGGATGGTACACCGAGATCAAGCTTTGGTGGCGGCCGCTTGGGGACTACTCACTATATGAGCAGACGGGTCTTGGTGGATTCGATCAAGTACCTGACAGAGCAGTACAAGGTAGATGGTTTCCGCTTTGATATGATGGGGGATCACGATGCTGAGTCCATCCAAAAAGCCTTTGAAGAAGCCAAGAAGCTCAACCCAAATCTCATTATGCTAGGTGAGGGCTGGAAGACTTATGCAGGTGATGAAAATAAAGCTGTCCAACCTGCTGACCAATCTTGGATGAAGTCAACAGACACGGTAGCGGTTTTCTCAGATGATATTCGCAACACCTTGAAATCGGGTTATCCAAATGAGGGAACACCAGCCTTTATCACTGGTGGCAAGCGCAGTGTAGAAAATGTCTTCAAAAACATCAAGGCGCAGCCAACTAATTTTGAGGCGGATAGCCCAGGGGATGTGATCCAATACATCGCAGCCCATGATAATCTGACGCTCTTTGATATCATTGCCCAGTCAATCAAGAAAGACCCGGCACTAGCTGCCAATTATCAGGAGATTCATCGCCGCCTGCGTCTGGGAAATCTGATGATTCTGACTTCGCAAGGGACACCATTTATCCACTCTGGTCAAGAGTACGGCCGGACCAAGCAATTCCGTGATCCTGCCTACAAATATCCTGTCTCTGAAGACAAGGTTCCAAACAAAGCGCATTTGTTGACCAATGAAGACGGTACGCCGTTTGACTATCCATACTTCATTCATGATTCTTATGATTCGAGTGACGCGGTCAATCACTTTGACTGGGCCAAGGCGACTGATTCGGAGAAATTCCCTGAAAATGCCAAGAGTCGGGCCTATATGAAAGGCTTGATTGCCTTGCGGAAGTCAACAGATGCCTTTACCCGCAGTTCCAAAGATGAAGTGGAGCAAAATGTGACCCTCATTACCCAACCTGGCAAGGATGGTGTTGAGAAAGAAGACCTTGTTCTCGGTTACCAAGTGGTTGCGTCAAATGGCGATATTTATGCTATCTTTGTCAATGCAGACACCAAGGAACGACAATTCAACTTTGGTGAAGCCTACAAGCATCTAGCAGATGCAGAAGTTGTGGCAGATGGCAATACGGCAGGAGTGACGGCCATTTCTGACCCGGCAGGTGTCACCAGAAACAGCAATGGTTTAGCCCTAGCTCCGCTCACAGCGACAATTTTGCGACTTCGAAAAGCGAACCCAGCTCAGGAAGAAAAATCCCAAGATCTAACAACTCAAGAAGAGCAACTGTCTGCCCCTTCTGTAGCTAAGGCTCAACCTCAGACTTTATCCTTGGATGGGCAAAAACCTCAGGCTTCAGCAGTAAAAGAAGCGGATAGCCAAACAGAAAAAACCTTGCCAAAAACTGGAACAAGCACTTCCCTACTGGCACTTTTAGGTGGCTTCCTTGCTTTCCTGGCTGGTCTGTTAACCTTTAGAAAGAAACAGTAATAATTCGATGAATAGCTTGTGAGAAATTTTTTAGACTATGACTAAATAAAGACGACTTCCAATAATGGAGGTCGTCTTTGCTTGTTTATATCTGTGTTAAACACTCTTGCCTGGTAAGAGACTGACTGGCAGGAAATAGCCAGTCGTTTGGACTTCTTGGCCGGCTATTTTTTTGAGGAGCAGGTCCACAGAGAGGCAGGCAATATCTTTTAGCGGCTGCTTGATAGTTGCCAGTTGTGGGTAGTAGTTCTCCACAAAGTAAGTGCCATCGTAGCCTATGATTTTTAAATCTTTGGGAATCTGGATGTCTAGCTCCTGAGCGACTTTCATAATTAAGATGGCTGTCAAATCATCTGAAGTAAAAATAGCATCGGGCTTGATTTGGTTTAAGATTTGCTTGATTTCCATTTCCTTTCGGACGGGAGAAAAATCACTGGATACATTGATAATCGGTGCGTCCGGCAGGACGGAAGCAAAGCCAGCATGGCGCAGGCCGGTTGGTGAATTGGAATTGTCATTGCCAGTAATCATGATGATGTTTTGAGCTCCAGCCTTGACCAAGGTCTGAGCCGCCAGCACCCCGCCACCATAGTTGTCTGAGGAGACAACTGGAATATCCGGCGAGAGATTGCGGTCAAAGGCAATGATAGGCGCAGTCACGCGATTGTAGTCCTCAATACCTAGATTGTGGCTGCCAGATATGATGCCGTCCACCTGATTGGCTTCCAACATCTCAAGGTATTCGCGTTCCTTATCAGAGTCATGCTCACTATTGCAGATGATGGTTTTGTAGCCCTGTTTAAAGAGCTCATGCTCCAGCTTGTCAATCAATTCTGCGTAAAAGACATTGCTGATATTAGGGAAAATGAGTCCAATTAGCTTGGCTGATTTTCCTTGGAGGCTGCGCGCCAGATTGTTGGGCTTGTAGGCCAGCTCTCGCATGGCTGCCTCAACCTTAGAAATCGTTTTATCGGATAAGTAGCCTTTTCTGTTGATGACGCGGGAAACAGTTGTGGGGCTGACTCCTGCAAGTTTTGCTACATCAGTTAGCTTTGCGACCATAATCTAATTCATAGTAAGTACCGGTTGGATTACCCTTGGTAATGGCAATGCCAGTCTGGTCTTCTCTCGGAAAGACACGGCCGGAAAATACTTTCTCTCCTTTATTGATGAAAATTTCAAAAATTGATTTATCGATGAAGATAGTAGCGCTCGTTGCTTCTTTGTCAATATTACAGCTTCGACTGGTTCCAAAGTCCAGAGCGAATGGCTCACCCGCCTGACTGCGGTCAACGGTCACTTGACCTGCCTTGAGGTCGAAATTGATGCGTAGTCCCTTGCCATCCTTGTCCGCAAAGAGAATGATTTCGTGTTCGGTATCCGCAGCGAGATTCAACTCTAGTTCGTAGCTGTTCTTGCTTTCTGCCAGAGCAGTGAAAGGATGTTCCTCTGCTCGCAAATCCTTGATAGCAGGCACTGGGTGCTGGTAGAGCTTGCCGTCTTTCAGGCTTAATTCCTTGACGAGGGAGAAGGTTCCTTGATGATCGAAGCGGTCAGATGGATATTCCACATCAGGCAGTCCTAGCCAGCTAACAGCCAGTGCGCGACCATCAGGTGCGTTGAAGGCTTGGGTTGCATAGCAGTCGAAGCCGTAGTCCAGATTTTGGATAGGGCTAGGATCAATCAGAGCAGCTTTATTTGTGTCAAACGATTGACCTATTTTATACATGTTTGGATAAATGTTGCTATAATCCAGTACATCCTTAGACAAGCCTTGAGGGCAATAGAGCAGGATTGGCTGGTCGTTGATAAATACTAGATTAGGACACTCCATCATATAGGCTGTCTTGTCATTGGCAAAGTCCAAATTGCCGACGACTTCCCAGTTGGTATAGTCGTTATCAACATCCTTGTAAAGCTTGACATAGCCTTGCTTGTCTAGGTTTTGTCCACCGACAATAGCATAGAATTGCCCTTTGTAGTTGAAAATCTGGGGATCGCGGAAGTGGTCGGTCGCTTCAGCAGGTTGCTCAATCAAGACCTTGTCAATTTTTTCGAGCTTACCTGATTTATCTAACAAGGCACCGATCTGATAGGGGTGACGCACCCAATTCTCATCACGAACATTGCCAGTATAGAAGAGAAAGAGCTTGTCGTCAAACTGCATGGCAGAGCCTGAGTAGGCACCGTGGCTGTCCAGAGCAGTATCTGGCAGCACTCGAAGACCAGTTTCCGTGAAGTGAACTAGGTCGTCACTTTCCATCTGGACCCAGCACTTGAGACCGTGAGCTGCTCCGAAAGGAAAGTTTTGGTAGAAAACCACCCACTTGCCGTCAAAATAAGAAAAGCCATTGGGATCATTGAGCAGACCCGTTTGAGGCTCCACATGGTAGTTAGCCCGCCAAGGAGATTTAGCGATGTTTTCTTTAATCTGCTGTAGCTCTTCCTGAGTCCAGTCTTCATAGCGTTTGTAGCGTTTTTCAGTCGTCCAAGCCAATCTTTTGTCCTCCGAATCATATTATTTCTTATTACTATAGTAAACGTTTTCCGAAGAAAAATCAACATTTAAGAGC
>CAUVQK010000067.1:0-6275 GCA_963553705.1 uncultured Streptococcus sp. | reverse complement strand
TTTAACATAAATCTGGAACAAAACAAAGAATTTGCTCCACTTTGACTAGCAAGCTACGGCCTTTTTGACAATTAAAATATGAGCAGTCTGTCCAAATATCCTGTAGCCAAATACCAAATAGACCGCACTAAGCCCAATATAAAAATAGACTAGTTTCACTAGTCTATCATATCTATCTCACAAAGACTAATATATTTTTCTTATCACAGCGATAAGAAAAGTATATCACTAAAAGGTTTGGCGCTTAGCCTTACGCTCTGCCCGGCCACGTGCACGATTCTCTGCTCGCTTAGTCTTGCGGCGCTTCTCGTTCACCGCCCACTTGATTTTTTTCTTGTAGCCTGGTTTGATTTTTTTCTTTTTCTTCTTGACCAGCCCCAGCATTTCCGTGTCCAGCTTCTCCCGGCTCTTTTCCCGATTGGCCCGACGGTCTCGGTCGTAGGTATCCTGGAACTCGTCATCTTTTATCATCTTGGGAATGAACTTAATCCCCATCTTTTCCAGCTCCCGAATATCTGAGTCGTCACTCGGCTGATAGAGGGTAATGGCTGTGCCGGGAAGACCATTACGACCGGTGCGGCCTACCCGATGGACAAAGAAAGACAAGTCCTGAGGAATGGCATCATTGATAACATGGCTGACACCTTCGATATCAATCCCCCTCGCTGCCAAGTCAGTAGCGACAATGTACTCAAAATTCAGATTCTTAACCTGATTCATGATACGCTTGCGCTCCCGCGGAGCAATATCGCCATGAATTTTAGCAACTTTGAGCCCTTGAGCTGTCAGATAGCTGTGCAGCTCATCTGCCCTCGTCTTGGTATTAACGAAAATCATAGCCAGATAAGGCTGCAGGAGCTGACTGATTTGATAAATCTGGGCATTTTTATCTCGTCCCTTGGTTGACAAGAGCCAGTTTTCAATGGTGTCCGCAATGACCGTCTTGGTCTTAATCTGCTCAATCACTGGATTAGACAGGTATTTTTTCAAAAAAGGCTGGAGCTTCTGCGGAATGGTCGCTGAAAAAACGAGAAACTGCAGGTCTTTTGGCAGCCGGCCTGCTATCTTATCAACCGTCGCCAAAAAGCCCATGTCCAGTGTCATATCTGCCTCGTCAACGACAAAGGTCTTGGCCTTGTGAATGCCCAAATCACCTGACTCTACCAAGTCATAAATCCGCCCAGGCGTTCCGATGACGATATGGGGCTGACTGGACTCTAACTTCCCAATCTGACGAGCCTTGTCAGTCCCGCCGACATAATTGGCCACCCGAATCTCTTTTTCAGAAAAGCTAGCTAACTGCCGAGCCGCCTGATAAATCTGCGCTGCCAGCTCTCGACTTGGGGCTGTAATAACAGCCTGCACGCTGTCTGCTTCCTCATCCAGCATTTGAAAGATGGGCAGCAAAAACGTGTGGGTCTTCCCAGAGCCTGTCTTGGACTCACCGACCAAATCCCGACCTGACAATACCACAGGAATCAGCTTCTCTTGAACGGTAGTCGCTTCAACGAAGTTCAAATCTCTAAGCGCTTCCTGAATATAATCTTTAAACTTAAATTCTGTAAATTTCATCTTGTCCTCTATTCTATTATCCTAACTATTATACCAAAAAATTGACCATCCTGCTTACCCTCAAATCTAAGAAGCAGAAAAGCGAGCCAGAGACTCGCTTCTTGCTATAAATATAGGATAGCTAGGGTCAAAAGACTGCCCACGATGCCGATTCCCCAGAAGAAGAAATCGACCTTCCACTCGCTCCACTCCTTGCCGTGACCAGTTAGGCCGCCCAGCTCAAAGTGGTGGTGAACTGGAGTCATTCGGAAAATCCGCTTGCCACCAGTCAGCTTGAAATAAGTCACCTGCATCATGACAGAAGTCGTCTCAAACACATAGACGATACCAATCAAGAGCAGGGTCCACTCTTGGTGAAGGGAAATGGAGATAGCAGCCAGCATACCGCCCAAAGCCAAGCTTCCCACATCCCCCATGAAGATTTTAGCAGGCTTGTGGTTGAAAACAAAGAAGCCTAGCAAGCCGCCAATCATGCTAATGATGACAATCAAAATATCAAAACGCTTCTGCTCAATAGCAATCACAGCATAGGCCACCAAGCTAATGACCACAGAAATGCTGGCCAAACCATCAATTCCATCCGTCAGATTGACAGCATTGGAGAAGCCAATCAGCCAAAAAAGGACGAAAAAGACATAGAGGAAGCCTATCTGGACAGGAACGGTGAAGATATTCAGCTGGTCACCTGCACCGTGCTGATTATAAAAGAAGTAAAAGACAACTCCGCCGACTAGTTGCAGAAATAATTTCTGCTTGGGATTTAGACCCTCGTTGATCTTACGAAACACCTTGAGAAAGTCGTCCAAAAAGCCGACAACACCATACAGAACCAAGATAAAAAGAATCATGATGAGGCCGTTGGACAGCTGATGCGAAAACAGACCGATAACAAAGCTGGCCAGAACGGATGTCAAGAGAAAGACTGTGCCACCCATGGTTGGTGTTCCGGCCTTGGCCTGATGCTGCTTGACATCTTCGTGCATCTGTTGGCCTGTGATACGAGCCTTATGGTAAAAACGAATAAAGGCAGGAATGCCGATGATAGTTAGGATAAAAGTTACGATTCCTGCAATAAGAGCAATAAGCATATTAGTCTCCCATTGTAATTGTTATTTTCTTGAGATTTTTCAGCGAAGTATTGGTCTTCTCGCTCTGCTTGACGACCTTGGAACCCTCACCTTTGAAAGTGACTTCAATGTCCTGCCACTTCGCAAAACGTTCGACATTGGCCTTGGTCCAGCCATACATATCAGGCAGACTTTCTAAATCATCTGACAAGATCAAAACCTGCTGATTGGCCTTGAGATTTTTACCTTCTTTGACAGATACTTTTTTAATCTTGCCACCTGTTCCCAGCACAATTGGTTGGACGAGGTTGCGGCGCAATTCATCTGCCAGACCGCCAGGACTGACTTGATGTTTCAGACCTAGTTGCTTGGTCAGTTCTTCCAGTGATGGCATTTTATAGCTGGTTTCTTCAGTGACTGTTTCGAGAGCAGGAGTCGCCTCTGTCGTCAGATTAAGACTGTCTTTGAGAGCGACCGCTTCTTCCAAGACCGGATTGACCACTTCCTGCCAGAATATCGGCTGGAATTTTTCTTCAGGTTGCTGAACTGTCACATACATGATAAATTCAGGATTTTCTGCCGGTGTCATGGCAACAACTGAGTAGATATAATCGTTCTCGCCTTCTAGATAACCATTTTCAGAAGCGATTTGAGCGGTCCCTGACTTAACAGCGACATTCTGACCAGCCACTTGGATAACAGGCTCGCCACCGACATTCAGGGTTCCGTGGTAGGAGTCTGTTCCGACCTGAACCATATAATCCCGAGTGGTTTGAGCTGCTTTTTCTGAGACAGGATTTCCGATAATTTCCGTCGCAGTCTTACGAGCTGTATTGGTTTTAGGATCATGGATAGCATTGATAAACTTAGGCTCTACCATAACACCGTCATTGGCTACAGATGAGAAGGCACGAAGCATCTGCACCTGTGTCACACCAATCCCTTGACCGAAAGAACTCATAGCAATCGTAACATAGTTATCACCTGGCAGGGAGCCATAGGTTTCATTCCCCATCCCAAAGCGAGTCGGCAAACCAAACTTAAATTTACTCAAGTAATCCAGCCACTTGTCATTGCCCATCTTCTGCTCCAGAATGGTCATACCGACGTTACTGGAATAGGTAAATCCTTGGGCAAAGGTCAGGGTTTCCCCTTCTGAAATCCCCATGTTGACATTCCAGTCCCGAATGGTCGCATCCATGACCTTATACTCTCTGCTGTCATAGGTATCGTTAGGATTAAAGCTACCATTATCAATAGCTGAAGCCAGAGTCATGACCTTCATGGTAGATCCAGGCTCGTACTGACCTTGATAGAGCATCGTGTTCCAGTTGCCCAGATTTTTCTCATTCAAGCCTTCCTTGGTATCTGCATTATAGGTCGGCCTTTGAGAAGTGGCTAGGATTTCACCGGTCTTGGCACTGACCAAGGTTGCATTGACAAACTTGCCTTTGACCTTTTCTTGGAAGGCATTCATCCGCGTTTCTAGGTAGGTTTGCAAATCAGCCGACAGCGTTGTATAGACGTCCTTGCCATCCTCTGCTTGTACAGAGACCTTTTCTGACCCAGGGACAACATTGCCATTCCGGTCTTTTTCGTAGGTCACAATCCCATTCTGACCAGCAAGAATCCTATCCAGTGCCTGCTCCATGCCAGAAGTCCCTTTCAGCGTCTTATTGCCTTCCTTATCCTCCTGCAGCTGGGCAAGACCGATAAACTGGGAGGCAAATACACCGTTACTATAACTGCGGTTAGGACTGGTAGTAAAGTCAATCCCTTCAATACCAGCAGCTTCAAAGGCTTCCCGCATAGCATTCATATTACTGTAGGTAATGCCATTGCCCTGTGCCCCGAAGGAAACCTGCTTGAGATTTTTCTGAGACAGCTGGGTTTTGACGTAGTCCTTATCCAACTCTAGGTATTGATTGAAAATCTCTGCCACCTTATCATACTGGGATTCTTCCAGATAAAGAATCTTGCCGGTAGCTGACTTGTAACTCTTGTCAATAATGGCATAGACATTATAAGTCGTGGCATCCTCTGCAATGGGAACTCCATTTCGGTCATAAATTGTTCCCCGCCGAGCAGCGACTGTAACCGTCTTTTGATGGACTACTTCTGCACCCTTTGATAGATTAACCCCGAACTTCTGGTCTGTCCCGATAATAATGGCAAAATTAATCAAGAAAACGAAAAAGAGAAAGATAGCTAAGATGCTCATGCTCTTTCCCACTTGCCGCCGATTGTATTCAGGGGTTTGCCTATTTTTCAGGGCGTATTTTTTAATTCTTTCAAAAATTCTATTCTTCATCCGTTGAACTCACTGTTTTACGATTTCCCTTCTGGAGTTTCATATCCTGAGAGCTGGCTAACTGAGACAGTCTTTCATAGCGGGTCAGTTCGTTGACTTCCTGCTTGATGTCGGCCAGTTCTGTCTGCTCCGCTTCAATCTGTGTATTGACTTCCGTCAAATCCCGATCTACCTGCAATAGCTTGGTCTGCATAAAGACGATGCTGACCGCTAAAATAATGGCAGTCAAAACGATGGAGCCGTAAAAGGCCTTCTCAACTCGGGAAAATTTTCTCATCTGATCTTGAAGCGGGTTTGGTCTTTTTTCTGACATTTCTTCCTCACTTGTGTATCTTACGGGCCACGCGCAGCTTGGCGGAATGAGCCCGGTTATTGCTTTCTAATTCTTCTTTGCTTGGTAAAATTGGTTTGCGGTTGACCAGCTCCAGCTTAGGCTGCAGTTCATCTGGGATGAAGGGCAGGCCCTTGGGAACATCCACTGTTGACGCCTCCTTGAAAAGCTGCTTGGTCAGACGGTCTTCCAGCGAATGAAAGGTAATGACCGCAATCCGGCCGTCCACCGCCAGCAAATCAATGGCCTGCTGAATAGACTCATCCGCCGCTCCCAACTCATCATTGACCTCAATCCGAATGGCCTGAAAAATCTGCTTGGCTGGATGACCTTTCTTCTTCAGCTCCTTAGCTGGCTTAGCCGACTTGATAATTTCAGCCAGTTCTGTCGTTGTTTCAATAGGCTTGACACTTCTAGCCTGCTCAATCTTGCGAGCAATTTGCTTAGAAAACTTATCTTCGCCGTATTTAAAAAAGATTCGTACTAAATCCTGATAGCTATAATGATTGACAACCTCAAAAGCTGTCAAGGCTGCATCGCGGTTCATGCGCATATCCAAAGGCGCATCCTGTTTATAGGAAAAACCACGCTCACGCTGATCCAGCTGAGGGCTGGAAACGCCTAAGTCATAACAAATCCCATCAATTTCTTCTACACCGGCTTCTTGCAAACGGCTCTTGAGGTGGCGGAAATTGTCCTTGATAAAGGTCACCATCCCCCGCTCTACATAAGGAGCCAAGCGCTTTTTAGCATTGTCAATAGCTGTCTGGTCCTGATCAAAGGCATAGAGATGCCCCTCATCTCCGAGCTGACTCAAAAGATATTCGCTGTGACCAGCACCCCCAAGGGTCGCATCGACATAGATGCCATCAGGCTTAACAGCCAGCTGGTCAACCGTTTCATGAAGAAGAACCGTAATGTGATGAAATTCGTTTGTCATATCTTACTTATTATATCACATTCAAAAGCAAAAAAAAATTTAAAAGAAAAAGTA
>CAUVQK010000066.1:0-6278 GCA_963553705.1 uncultured Streptococcus sp. | reverse complement strand
CTTCGACTGGTGTTCCCGGATTAATCACAACACTAGGTTTGACTCCCGCTGCTCGAATCTTCTGCAGCGCTCCGTGGATATGAGGTGTCGCTTCGGCATGGATGCTGATAATATCTGCACCGGCACGAGCGAATTCTTCGATATGGTGCTCAGGATTGGAAACCATCAGATGGCAGTCAAAGACTAGCTTACTGTGAGGACGCATACTGGCAACAACCCCAGCTCCAAAGCTGATATTTGGTACAAAATGACCGTCCATAATATCAATATGGGCATACTCAGCACCTGTCGCTTCTAACTTCTTCAATTCTGCTTCAAAATTAGCATAGTCCGCACTTAGAATTGAAGGGGCGATTTTGAATGATGTCATAGTTCTTCTCCTTATTTAGAATTTTTTTTGGCAACTTTTTTATAAGTTTCTCGACGATTCTCAATCTCGCTGAGAAATTGCAGGTAATTGTCAAAGCGGAAGGACGCTATCTGACCGGCTTCAACTGCCGGTTTGACAGCGCAGGCTGGCTCGTGAGTATGAGTGCAAGTACGAAACTTACAAGACTGGCTGAACCCAGCAATCTCAGGAAAAGCTTGATTGAGGTCTTCAGCTGTACTCACCTCGTAATCCAAAGACGAAAATCCTGGCGTATCGGCAATCTTCCCACCGTTTAGATTGTAAAAGCTGACAGCCCGTGTCGTATGGCGGCCTCGACCCAGACTTTCAGAAATCTCTCCTGTTTCTAACTCTAGGTCTGGAGCGATTTTATTGAGCAGGGTGGACTTTCCAACCCCAGTCTGTCCCATGAAAACGGTGATTTTCCCTGTCAGCCGTGGCAGCAACTCCTCAGTAGTTTTAAGAACCTCATAGCCGATAGCCTGATAGACATCCACATAGCTATCCAAGCTCTGCTCGTCCTCTAGCAGGTCTAACTTGCTGATGTAGATAATAGGATGAATCTGCTTATGCTCTAAAAGCACCAGAAAACGATCCAACAGATTGGCATTGAAATCTGGCTCTTTCGCGCTCATGATTACAACTGCTTGATCAATGTTGACAATGGGAGGTCGCACAAGACTGTTTTTACGCTCTGCTATTTTTAAAATATAGCCTTCCGAGTCTTTTTCTGCTGAAAATTCGACTTCATCACCGACATAGGGTGTCTGCCCTTTTTTGCGAAAATTACCCCGCGCTCTGGTTTGATAAACCTGTCCGTCCGACTCTACATAATAGAAACCAGCCAGAGCCTTAATGATTTTTCCTTGCAAGATTGCTCCTTAAAAGTTAATACATTCATTATAACAAAAAATGCGAGATTTAGCTTGCTTGTTTTGCATAGAAGGCATTTCTTAAGTCTTGCTTGTTTTTCCATAGAAAGCAGCTACTTTAAAATACTTGAGATGAAACTGGCATGATAAAAGCGAACAAGCTCAAAAGAACCTGTTCGCTTTTTTATATCGAATGAGATGCTCACTTTATTTTTCAGTAAGTCACAAAACTGATTAGCTACGTTTCGCCTTAGCCATCAGCATTCCTCCTGCGAGAAGCGCTGCTAGGAAGCCAAGAATAGTAACAAGGAGATTTTCTTCCTGTCCAGTACGCGGAAGAGCTTTTCCTCCGACTTTCGGAGCTTGACCGCCTGGCTTATCAGCAGAAACCTTCCCTTCAACACTCTCTTTCTTAGCAGGGACATGACTAAAGGTCAGCTGAGTACCGTTGATCTCAAGCCTGTAGCCATCTACTGGATCAGCAGCAACGCTGTAGACAATTTCCTTACCGTCCTTGTACTTAGGAAGGTCGCTAAAGTTATACTGCCAACCATTTTCTTCTGATACAACCTCTTCTTTGATTGGTTTGCCATCTGCCAAGAGGCGAACAGTAATCTTAGAAGGTCGAACCTTATCTTGATTATCAGCATCTGACCATACCGCAGTTCCCTTAACAGCAATCTGTGTTGGTTTATAGCTATTAGTCAAGGTGTAGCTGCCATCTGTTGCTTGTTCTTGGCTGCTGCTATACCCCTCAACCGTAACTTCCTCAAGGACTGTGTAGTTGATTTTCTTGCCCTTCTTATTCTTAGGCAGATCTTTGGACTCAAACTTCCAGTCAGTAGCAGCTGTCACTTCCAGTTCATCTACCACCTTATCTCCGTCCAAAATCTTGACCTTGATAGATGATGGGCGCTTGCCATCTTGGTTATTTGCATCATCCCAAACCTTTTGACCAGAGACTTTAACGGTTTCTGGAGTGTAGGAGTTGGTAATGGTGAATTTATCAATCTTAGTTTCATACTGAGCAACGGCATCTTCAGTAAGTGTGTAGGCAATCTCTTGACCATTTCTATATTTAGGCAGGTCTTTAGATTCAAACTTCCATCCGTTAGCAGCTGTTACTTCAAGTTTATCAACAACAGTGCTTCCATCCATTACCTTAACTGTAATAGATGTTGGGCGTTTGCCGTCTTGATCATCTGCATCATCCCAGACTTTCTGACCAGAAACTTTAACCTGCTCTGGAGTATGAGAGTTAGTAATCGTCTGACCTTCTACTTTCGGACTGTAACCTTTTTCTTTCAAAGCGGCCACTGTTGCATCATCCTCTTTCACAGAGTAGGTGATCTCCTGTCCCTTGTCAAACTGAGGCAGATTGGTGAAGCTTGCTTTCCAAGTGTTAGCAGCTGTCTCATTATCAGCCGTCAAGGTTAATGTCTTACCTGCGACAGCAACTGGCTCTTCACCATTTACTGAGCGATACAGCTGCACTGTGATAGAAGCTGGACGCTTGCCGTCTTGGTTATCAGCATCTTCCCAAACCTTAGTCACAGCATATTCTGTACTTTGAGGAGTGTAAGAATTGGTAATGGTGAACTTATCAATCTTAGTTTGATAGTCCGCAACTGCTTCTTCAGTAACAGTATAGGCAATCTCTTGACCTGCTGCATACTTAGGAAGAGCTTTAGACTCAAACTTCCAATCGTTAGCAGCTGTTACTTCTAGCTCATCTACGATAGTATCGCCATTTTTCACCTTAACCTTAACAGAAGTTGGACGCTTGCCATCTTGGTTATCCGCGTCATCCCAGACTTTTTGACCAGAAATCTTGATCATCTCTGGAGTGTAAGAGTTGGTAACAGTGAAATCTTTGATTTCTTTAGTGTAGCCAGCTACATCATCTTCCTCGATAGAGTAATCAATCTTCTGACCATTTTCATAGACTGGCAGATTTTCAAATTTGGTTTGCCATTGATCAGCAGCCGTAACTTCCTTGCTAGCGACTTCTGTCTTGACACCGCCGACTGTCTTCATCAGCTTAATGCTAATCTTAGTTGGACGCTTACCGTCTTGATTATCGCTGTCATTCCAGGTCTTGCTTGCAGTGATTTCTGTCTTCTCTGGTGTATAAGAGTTAGTGATATTGTAGCCGTTGAGATTGGTTGAATAACCCGGTACAGCTTCTTCCGTTACTGTATAGGTAATTCGTTGGCCATCCTTATAAACTGGCAAGCCAGTAAAGTTGTAAGACCAGCCTTCTGCCTCTCCGACTGTTTGAGTATTGACTTTTTGACCGTCAGCCAGCAGATTAACTGTGATAGAAGCTGGACGTTTGCCATCTTGGTTATCGCCATCTTCCCAAGTCTTGCTTCCAGACACAGTCGTTGTCTCTGGAGTGTAAGAATTGGTGATGTTGTAACCCTCTACCTTACTAGTATAACCTGGAACAGCTTCCTCACTTACGGTATAAGTGATTTCTTGGCCTGCCGCATACTTAGGCAAAGCCTTGGACTCATACTTCCATTCGTTAGCGGAAGTCACATTTTGCTCATCAACAACCGTATCGCCATTCAGAATCTTAACCTTAACAGAAGCTGGGCGCTTACCATCTTGGTTATCTGCATCATCCCACTTCTTCTGACCGGAAATCTTGACCGTTTCTGGAGTGTAAGAGTTGGTGATGTTGTAGCCGTCCACCTTGCTCGTGTAGCCTGACACAGCTTCTTCTGCAACAGTATAAGCAATTTCTTGGCCTGCTGCATATTTAGGAAGAGGATTGGATTCATATTTCCAACCGTTAGCAGCCGTCACTTCCTGCACATCGACAATATCTTGGCCTTTCAAGATCTTGACTCTAACAGCATTTGGACGCTTGCCGTCTTGGTTTTCCGCATCTTCCCACTTCTTCTGACCAGAAATCTTGATTGTTTCTGGCTTGTAAGTGTTGGTCACTACAAAGCCGTCAGCAGCATTGCCAGTTACCTGAGATTGATAGTGAGGGACCGCATCTTCTTCAATAGAATAAACAACTTCTTGTCCCTTTTCATATTTGTTCAAGTTGGCGAACTCAGTTGCCCACTGGTCAGCTTCAGTCAGAGTTCGGTTCGCAACTTCTGATTTCTGACCGCCGACTTCTTTATAAAGTTTGACAACAACATTGGCAGGACGTTTGCCGTCTTGATTCTCGGCATCATCCCATTTCTTGCTGGCTTTGATAGCGATTTTCTCTGGCGTACGAGTATTGGTAACAGTGAGATTCCCCTGATCTACTTCTGGAGCATCGTAGCCATCAAGCTGATCTTCACCGATTGTATAGGTGATTTTTTGACCATTTGTATCAAAGATTGGTAAATCAGTTGTCTGAGCTGTCCACTCCGCATCTGTACTTCCGCCAGTTACAGTCACTGTCTTATCAGCCAACTTTTGACCGTTAGCGTAGACATCTACAGCAATAGAAGCCGGACGCTTGCCATCCTGATTGTTTTCATCTTTCCAAACTTTCTTGACTGTCAGCTTTTTGCTGGCATTTGGATCCACCGTATTCTTGACTGTCTTAACCGCTCCATCAGCCTTGATAGTCACCTTAATCGGATTGCTGTCCAGTACATAGCCTTCCGGAGCTGTTACTTCTTCTACTGTGAATTGACCTTTCTTGATTTCTTCACTTGAGAAAGGCTGTGTAGAAACCCGACCGTTAGCATCTGTTGGCGGCAGAGTAATCTCTTCACCGCTAGGAGTTGTCACCTTAAAGACAGCACCTTCCAGCATTTTGCCAGTCTTAGAATCTTGCTTGTAGAGAACCAGACTGTTGCTGATGTCAGCTGTAATGACACCGCCCTCTGTAATCCGGCTACTACGTTCTATTGTAGAAGACGTAACACCAGGACGATCATCTCTGAATGGCAGTTTCTCATTATCAACTTCCATCTCAGCCGTATTCGACACCAAAGAACCATCAGCTGGTGAAGTTGTCATATAGTTCAACATAAAGGCGTGGTTGCCTGGGTTATTGATGGTTAGAGTAAATTCTGTATAAGTGTCATTATAGGCAACCGTATAATCTTGACCTTCTTTCAAGATAACAGAATTCGCAATACTTGATAAACTCTGTGTGTACTCCCCTTGGCGAAGGACAAATTGCTCCGGAACGAATTGCATTGGCGCACTGCTATCTGGAATGACATCCTTGATAACAATCGGAGAATTATAAGTCTTTTGCTGAGTATTGATACGAACAGTCCAGTTATGTGAGTAGTCACCGCTCTTGCCGAGAATAGCCGAATTATATGGCTTCTTAGCAATGACCCCTCCAATCTTAGCGTAGTTTTCACCGGCTGTTGAAAAACTGCTTTGTTTGCGCTCGTTAATGGTTACCTTATGGCTCATCGCGCCTTGAGTTTCCTCAGGCTTATAATTCCAGTCCTGATCAGCGCCTACTGTCGTCGCCTGAAAATCAAAGAAGAAGCTCCCTCTAACTCCACTAGCAGTTGTCTTGGCCTTGTAATCTGCCAAATTCTGAATAGTAACCGTGATCAAACCGCCCTTACCCGAACCATTCGACGTCATCTTAGCAGCTCCGAGCTGGACCTGCGTTTCATTATCTGTCAGGGTAAAGGTTGTACCATTAGCAATGGTTGCACCGTTTGGTACTGTAAAGGTAAAGGTATCCCCATCCTTGAGCTGGTTATCGTAAGCAGACAAATCAAAAACTAGCTCATAACGATAATTCCCCCCTTGAACCAAATTGTAAGCACCATTAACCTTAGTTGCTTCGCGGCCATTAGAGTGGTCCCAGATTTTAATATCTGTAATTGCATTCTTCAAAACATCTGCTTGAGCAGTTGAAGTAAACAGCTTCAAATCCAGCAAAAACAGAAGGGGCAGCATCAAAAATAGCAGCCATTTTTTCAGTTTCATAACATTCTCCTTTTTTATTTCGTTACCTAAATAAGTAATTAATCTAATTGTAACAAATACTTGCTATAATGGCAATATCATAGAACTATTTTAGTAAA
>CAUVQK010000065.1:0-6337 GCA_963553705.1 uncultured Streptococcus sp. | reverse complement strand
TTTCTGTAACCTAACCTTTCATTTCAGCTTTTAAACTTACATTTTTATCACTTAGCATGAAGGAATATTTTTCTAACAATTAAACTGTGTCGAATGTTTCTTTTATTCAGAATCAAAAAAAACCGGAAACAAAGTCCAGTTCTTCTGATTTATTTCCTAAACGTCAGGACATAAAATTTCCCGTCCCAGAGGAGTTTCAACTCCTTCTCCTTGACACCGGCCGGTATAGCGGCCTCAATTTCTCCCAAATCAACGGTAGCGTCCTTAAAATAGTCCTTGCTGAAGTGGTTCTTCTTATATTGCTGGTCCACATAGTCTGCCGTCTCGTCTGAAATCATAATCTTAGTTCCTGGCTTAGCCACCCGCAGCATTTCCTGCATGGCTTTGGCCTTATCGCTAAAGAAATTAATTCCGCCGATATGATAGACGATGTCAAAGCTGTTATCCGCAAAGGGAAGGTTCTCCGCACATGCATGAAAGAGCTTCAGATTGGTCTTCTTGGCGCAGGATTTCTGGCATTTTTTCAGCATGCCTATGGAAATATCCGCCCCGACAAAGTCTAGGCTTTTCAGGTCAATATTCTCAGGAATGTAGCGCAGGTCTTGACCAGTCCCGATAGAGACATAAAGGACGGATAGATGATCCTTCCATTCTATTTCTGCCATCTGGTCCTTTCTCAGCTTGTCAATAGCTTTGCCATGGAGAAGTGGCCCCATCCATTTCTCACCAAAATCATACCAGCGAGCCAAGCGATTGTACATGGTCATATACTTGGCATTGTCCCCTGAGACATAGTCCGGATTCAGCGCCAGATAGATGTCTCCGTCTTTTTGAAGATCCTCTAACTTCAATCCTGGCTTCAGCTTCTCTTGTATTTTTGTATCTGTCATATCTTCTGTCTCCTTTTTCTATTTGCCATTTATTATAGAGGATTCTTAGACAAAAACAAGAGTTTTTCCGTAAGTGGCTGCCCTGCATGAGTAACTGGAAGAAATTGCTCAGTAAGCTGCAAAAAAACTAGACAAAAAATGTGCAAACAAAAGAAGATAAAGCATTCTGCTCTATCCTCTCTTTATTTATTTGCTCAGTCGAGTCTTACGGTAAAGTCCTAAAAGAGCCAGGACTACCAGACCAGCAAGAACTAGTCCAAGGCTTTCAGCAGAGCCAGTCGCAGGAAGAACTTTTTTAGATTTTCCTTGACCGTCTGCTGCTTTATCAGAATCTGATGATTGACTAGGCTTGGTACCACCTTGAACTGATTTATCAGGTGTGCTTGGTTCAGTAGGTGCCGCTTGGTCAGTGATGAACAACTTACCGTCTGTATACTCTACTGCATTGCTATTAGCGTCTAGAACTGTTACAGTGCCATCTTCATTAACTTGGAAGATAATATCTGTCACAGCCAGATAACCTGTCGGAGCCGCTTCTTCATGGAAGGTGTAAACACCCGGCTCTAGGTTAATTTCCTTGGATTGGTCAGCTTCTGAAGTCCAAGATTCGACAGGGCTGCCCTTGCTTTCCCGTCCCTTGAAAATCTGAATCTGAGCACCAGCAATTTCCTCACCAGCTAGATTGACCTTGCTGAAAGTAACCTGTTTTTCCGTTGGAGTCTGCGTTTGCTTATTGACTACATTGACTGCAACCAATCTGCTGTCTCCAGAATCTCCAGATGCCGGACTGCCTACGTTCAAAGTCTTACCAAAATCTGTTGGGCTGATAGTAATATCCTCTGTCAGGCGGTCATAACCAGCCGGAGCAGTCGTTTCACGCAGGATATAAGTGTCGCGTAGAAGATTACCAACTTCTGCATTCCCATCCGCGTCAGTTGTGATGGTGCCAACCACCTTATTGGTCGCTTTCCGCACCACTTCAAAGACTGCACCGCTCAGAGAAGCATTAGATTCATCTGTTTTGTGAACCTTCACCTTGAAGTTATAACCCTCGGATGTTCCGCCGGCAATCTGATAAGAGTATTCATTGGTGACAGAAACTGTCTCGGTATTGTTGTAGTTCATAGTCGCCTTATTTCCTACAACCTCTCCATCAGCCAAATCATAGTCAGCCAATGTCTTGTACTCAAGCAGGTAGCCGAAACCTTCTACATCTCCGAAGTTGATTGTCAAGCTATCGCCTTCAGCACCAAAGGTCATTTTAGACTGGAAGTCTGCTGTTACGTCTTCAGTCGAATCACGCGCCCAATCACCATTATTCCAGCGCCAAGAAACCTTATAAACTCGTACAGAGTCTTGAACAATCTTAGCGTTTGTATCACCCAGCTTGTCCGTCACAGAGACATTTTTGTAGTTCCCCATGTTACGGTTAATGGCTACATTGTAGCGGATTTCATTCTTAGCATCGGCATCCCATTGAAAAGCACTCTTTTCTAGCAGAGACTCATACTTTTTCGGCGGTCCATTATAGTGAATGCTGCCGGCTGGAATTCTATTATTGCCTACCGTGAAAGTAGCTGGAATATCCCTTTCCTCTGTGACAACCTCGTGGTCAATCCGCGAATAGAAGAAAAACTCGCCTCTGACACCAGACTTCTGCTCTACATAGTCTGTGTATGTCAGTGTAATGGTCTTGGCATCGCTATCCAGGACTCCATTAGCAACCAAGGCTCCGTTTTCATCCTTGAGCTCAATAGCTGAGGAATTCCCAAAGGTAAATTCATTCGGTAAATGAATCACCGTTGTATCACCCGCATGGGCTTGGTTGTCCGGCAGGGCAAACTTAGCATAGACACGGAAGGTCTGCCAGATATCCACACCATTGGTCAGCTGCTCACCAGAGTTAGTGGTGAGATGCATTTCAGTGATGACATCATTAAGTTCCGCCGCCTGAGCCTTAAGGGTTCCGGCTAGGAAAGGCAGGAACACGCCTAGACAGAGAATGATTAGCTGAAACCATACTCTCAGTTTTTTATTCATGCAATCTTCCTTTCTCACAAGTAAAATTTGTTTAAAAGCACAGCGTATTGGCAAGCCAGTCGAACACGCCCTTTTCATGTTCTTCTGCCTTTTTGACAAACACTGGAAAGACAATACTAATTCATTGTACCATATTAACTATTAAAAAACTATAGGAATGCTCGCAGGGTTTTATCATAAAAAGGAGAAAGAAGACGCTAAGCCTTCTCTCTCCTTTTGGTAAGCAAAACAGGTCAAAAGATGACCTAAAAATCATTGAACAAATTAAGCTCTTCTATTTTGACAAAAAGGTCAATCTTTCTGTGACGCACTGGATGTTGCATCTACTTGATTCTGATCTGTTTCTTCTTGTTTGGAAGAATTTCTTTCCGTCTTATCTGAAGTGTCAGGCTCTTTCTGTACATGCCCGCAGGCCGTTAGGATAAAGACAGAAATCAGAGCCAGAAACAAGTTCCCAATTTTCTTGAACCTAGGCATACGAGTCCTCCATTTATGCGAAACTTGATGAGACTAGCACTCCGCCAAAAATGCCTGCACAGTCTTGACATCTTCTGGAGTTCCGCCTTGGTCAATATCGCAGATATGCTGGAGCCCATATTTTTCGATAATCAAGGCAGTCGCTCCGCAGAAGGTCCGACCGTGTTTAACAGAGTCACCATTGTTAACAAAACCTTTAATCAGCCCAGGATGTTTCTTGATAAAGCGTTTGGTAGACCAAGGAATTTTCCCAGCACCAGCATTTCGAGTAATGAGAATACAGGGCACTTCCAGTTTCTCCTTGATGTTCTGGGTCGGATAGCCCAGTGATTCTGCAAATCGTTTACCAATACCAGTATTTGAATCATAAACTACAATCATCTTCATCACCTACTTTCTTAAAAAAAGAATAGCAACCCAAGCTGCAAAGCCTAAAACCACGACATCTGAGATGAGCATAAGCATGAACTCCAAATCTGGCATCATGTGAATGTACATCAGCAATGCTAAAGTTGTCAAAGCCAGTGCTGTCAGCTTAGCAACTGCCGGCAAGCCCGGAATCAAAGCTGCTCCGATTAGGACCACGATGAGACCTCCGACTAAAAATGACTGAAAATCCACACTCAAACTAAAACCAACTGTCGCACCGCCGTAGCCAATGGTCAAAAGACCAATCACGACCAGACAGATACCTAAAATAGCCAATCCGCTCATGGAAAATTCTCCTTGCTTATTCATTCTTTTCCTCACTTTCCATTTTTGAATGAACAATTTCTAGCATTCATTCAAGACCTTCTAAAAAATAATTCACTTTATACTTATCCAAGCACATTTCTTCCCATCCCTATTCGCACTACATAAGACATCACCTCCTTCTTTGTGAATGAATGTTTTTATAAATTCATTCACTTCGGCTTCTAAGAAAAGGAATTTCCTCTATTTGGAAAAAATTCCCTTAACAAAATATTTCACTAAAGTCTCAAGACTATCGAAGTAGCCTGAAAATTCCTGCTCTGTGACATGCATGTCTATGTAGTAAATCAAGTCATAAACCTTCATAATCTCAGCTATTTTCTCCTTCGAAAAGCCCTCTTCCTGCAAGCGCTGGCTGAAGGTCTGAATCAGAAACTGATGAAAGGCATTGGACGCTCGGCCGGAATCCTGATTATAGTAATCGTGCAGAATCTTAGAAATGCCTGGCTTGTTCCACTCAGCCAGAATTTTATTGGGCGAAATCAACTCAAAAGTGACTGCAAAAAGCTGTTCAACGATTGCCTCGGGCTCGCCCTGCCAGTCTACGCGTTGCATGATTTCCTCACGTACACGGCTATTTTCAGCTACATAAACCTCCAAGAAGATGGCTTCCTTGGACTCATAATACTTGTAAAAGGATCCGACAGCCATCTGGCTTCTCTTAGCAATATCAGAAATTCCAGCTGCCTTATAGCCTTTTTCTGCAAAGACTTCTCTAGCCGCAGCCAGGAGCTCATTTTTTTTATCCATTTCCACGCCTCTTTTGTGAATGAATTTATTTTTATGTTCATTCATATTTTAACACAATCTTGCCACTTGTCAAGCATTTATGTTATACTATACAAAAAAAGATAGTTTGCTAATCAAATTATCTTTTAGAATATATTTTGGAGGTTGAGCTATGCTCAAGGAAAGACGAAACCATGGTACCATCGCCCTACTGGTAATTTCTCTTATTTTTCTAGTTGTTGCTGCAGTGATGGGCTTTATCCAATACCAAAAAGTCAACACCAAGACTGCCTATGACCGAAATAGCGAGTCTGGAGCAGATTCAGCAGTCTATGCTGAAGTGTCATATATTTTCCCAGAGGCTCTGATTGAAGTAGAAGATAATACCCAAGTTTGGCTGGTTGCCTACCAAGACGGATATGTTGGTCTGCAGGCTAAAAAAGGGGACAAGCAGATTACCCAGCTCTTGGAAAAAGAGAAGAGTGGAGAGCTAGAAAAAAATCCTGTCCGAATTGTTGGCTCCTATGTTAATGCTAACTCCCCTAAGAAAAATCAGGGATATATCTCTAATTATGGCAGCCTCGTTCGCGGTCTCCTAGCAGACAATCCCGAAGTCATCACAGTAATGTCAAGCAGCTCCTATATCTCTATCACTGAATTTGAATCTGACAATCTTGCATTCATGTTCTACATTCTGTTTTTGATTGGACTCTGTGTTTTCTTTGTCGTTATAGGAATTATCGGCCGCAAGAAAAATATCGCTGCCTACGAAGAAATCTATGCAGCCTATCCAGAGGCCAAGGACAATCTCAATATCCTGCTGGAGCAAGCTTCCTTCCACGACGATGTGCTGAAAATTGCTGTTTATAAAGACCATCTCATTACCTACTATCGAGGTTTCAAAGCGATTGATCTCAAACAGGTTGTCCATCTCTACCACCACATTCTCACCATGCATCGCGGTTTCGTTGCTTCAAACAGAAACTCAACCTTAGTTGCTATTCGAAACAATCAAAAGAAATACCAAATGCCTATTAAGAACATTGGTAAAACAACCGATACCAAACTCCAGTCAACCTTTGACTATCTCTACAACCACTTCCCTCATATCAGATTGGGAGTGTAATAGCACATAAAACTCAAGCTAGAAAATCTAGCTTGACTTTTTTAGATACAACAAAAGTCCCATAAGACCTATACTGGAGGCTACTAACAACCTCATCAAGGTCATCAAACGTAATGCTTTCGGCTTTCGGAACTTTGACAATTTTAAAACTAGAATCTTCATCGCTTTGAATATCAAAAAGGAGAGGACTTCTTAGTCCTCTCCAGGATATGACTTTTCGTTAGCCCACTACAGTTGACAAAGAGCCAAAATCTAACTTTAGAGATATCGTTTCCTTTCGTCTATCTAACGAATGCTCTGCCCATAATTTTTGCTACCACCC
>CAUVQK010000064.1:0-6358 GCA_963553705.1 uncultured Streptococcus sp. | reverse complement strand
GCTACTAGTTAATACTAGCGTTTTGTGATAGTATATTACTATGTGGGTTGCTATACCCAGGGTAATTATAGTATGTGAGATTATAAAAAGGAGATTGATTGTGGAAAAGAAAATAGGCAAGTCTGTTGTAGCGACTGGTATCGCAGCTACAACTATTATTTCTGGTGGACTGACCCATCAAGTGCACGCGGATGAGTTGGTTGAATCAACTGTAACAGCTCCACAAGCGACTGAAGTAACTGGAAAACCGGTGACAGCAGCAGATGTAGCTGTTGCCCAAGAAAATGCTGAAGCTGCTAAAGCTAAACTCGATGAGCAAAGATCGATAGTAGATACTGCTAAAACAGAAGCTGAAGATGCAAAAACTAGCGTGAAAGTGGCTGAAGCCGCTGTTGAGAATGCTAAAGAAATACAGGCAGAAGCAACAGAAGAAAATGTTGCTAAAGCGGAGACAGAAGCAAAAACAGCAGAGCAAGAGGTTAGCACGAAAGACGTTGCTGTTCGAGAAGCAGCGGCTAAAGCTGCCAAGGCTGACCAAGCTGTTAAAGATCAAGCAAATACTATTAAAGCGAGTCAATCTCTGGTAGATGTTGCAGAGACTGAATTGAAACAAGCTAAAACACCACTTAACTCAGAAGAGCAAGCTGTAGCAACTGCTAAGAGTCAGCAAAGTCAAGCACAGACCGCTTTAGACAATGCAAAGTCTGAACTGACAAAGGCAGAACAAGCAGCGTCTTCTGCTCCACAAGTGCAGGCTGAAATCCAGAATAAAATCAATCAGGCAAAGGAATCTTTGGGTCAAACCAATCAAGCTATCAGCTCTCTTGAAGGACAGATTCCGGCTGCCGAGAAAGCAGCAGCAACAGCTCCTGTTGACCTTCGTAATACGACTTATTCTCAATTTTTAGAAAATGTTCGTAACAATGCGGCTAATCAGGAGATTCGTGATGCAGCTAACAAGGCTCTTGCAGTTTACCAACGTGGACAAAATGAGTTTGGTATTTCAGTTAATTCTGACCCAACCAGTCCAGCTAGTCTAGAAAATAACCTTCAAGCTTTAGAGTTGGTCAAGGCCATTAATGCTTACCGTCGTAATGCCGGCTTACAAGAGTTGTTGGTTGATCCGTATGCGAACGTGGCCAGCCAGATTCAGACTATCTACTTTGAGCGCAATAACTGGCACATGGGTAAGCTGATTGGTAACGAGAATGTGGCGATTAGTTTTGACCCGCAAGGGGCTGTCAATTTCTGGCATAGTGAAAAAGCACTCTACCAAAAGATTGCAGCGCAATATGGACTGCCTACAGATGAAACTCAGATTGATGCTAATGCTATCTATATGAGAGTTGGAGCGGGTGTATTTGCTCAGATTGGTCACTATGTTCAGATGATGGACAATAAAGCCAATGCTATCTCAGCAGCTTATGATAAGCATCCAAACCAATGGGGCACTCCTCATGGTACATCCGAAGTTGGTTTCCATCATATTAGCAATTTTAACCAACGTGTTAATAATGGTACTTTGCTAACTGTTGCGGCTATGGAGCAGTTGTTGCGTGCTGGTGGCGGTCGTTCTGCAGGCTCTAACGCAAATGTTACAGCACTTAAGAATCAATTGGCTGAACTCAAGGCTCAAAAAGTTGGTCAGGAATCAGCTATCAATATCCTCAATGCTCAATTAGCTGATGCTCAAAAGGCAGCGGCAGATCAAATTGCAGCAGTTGAAGCCGCTCGTCAGAAAGTAGCAACTGCTGAAAATAATCTAGCTTTGACCAAACAAAATGTTGCCCTTAAGCAGGAAGCTCTCGACAGAGCGACAGCTAAGATTGCAGCAAACCTAGCACCTTATCAGACTAACTTGAGCAATGCTCAGGCAGTTCTAGCGGCAGCTAAAGATAAGTTGGCAGAACTTCAGTCAGCTCAAGAAGCCGCGAAAGCTAATTTGACAACTGCTCAAGAGGACTTGCTGTCTGCTCAAAAGACATTAGCAGCAGCTAAAAAGAAAGTTATTGACCTTCAGAATGCTCCTCAGTTACTTGCAGAAGCAGAGCGGGAGTTGGCAGAAGCGCAGCTTGATTATGAAGCTAAACAAGCAATCTTAAATCAAGAAACTGCAACTTTAGCAGTTCTTGAAGAGGCTTACAACAGTCTTCAAGCCAATTATGAAAATCTCTTGAATATCTTAAACCAAGCATCTTTCCTTTATGGAAATGCTCTGAACAGCAACTACCGCTCAGGTGAAGATAAACAGCCTCTAAAAGCTGTAAAAGGCGGAGCTGCTGGTCCAGGTGCAGAGGATGAATCTAAGAAAGATTCAGATGCTAAGACTGCAGAAGTTCATGCGAACACTCGTGAAGTTAAAGGAGCGACTACTGGTGCCGTTCAAGCGGCAGGTGGTGGTGCATTTACTGATTTTGTTGTAAATCCTGCAGCTCAGCTTGCTAGCGTGGCTACAACTGCTGATAAGGCTCCAACAGTTCCTGCTATTCTGCCAAATACTGGTTCAGAAGCAGAACGCCTTGCAATTTTTGGTATGGCACTTGGTGCAGCTGCCTTTTTGGGAACTAACAAGCGTCGTCGCAGAGACGAAGATTATAATTAATGAAATACAAAATGAGGCTGGCAATTATTCCAGTCTCATTTTTTTGTGTGCCTACAGCAATTAAACAATCTAATACAAAAACAAAGATAAAAACTTCCGATATTAACTGTCGGAAGTTTTCAATATACATAATAGATTTTATTTGACTGCTCCTCCTGTTACACCTTCTACGTAGTATTTCTGCATGAAGATGAAGAGAAGAGTAATAGGGATAGCGATGATAATCGCTCCAGATGTGAAAGGCAAGAACCATTTATTGATGGCATCTTTATTAAGCATTTGGAAAAGTCCTAAAGCCACTGTGTATTTTTCCTTGACATCGCCTAGGATTACAGAGGCAAAGATAAAGTCAACCCAAGGTCCCATGAAAGCCATAAGCGCTGTGTAAACGATAATCGGTTTTGACAGCGGCAATGTAATAGTCCGGAAGATTTGGAAGCGAGTTGCTCCGTCAATCATAGCGGATTCGTCCAAGGAATATGGGATTGTATCAAAGAAACCTTTAGCAATATAGAAGCCCAGAGCCGCTCCAGCTGAATAAACTAGAATCAATGAAGTCAAGGTTTGTGTCAAATTGAGTGCTTTCAAGATGTAGTAAACTGCAATCATAGACATGAAACCTGGGAACATATTAAGAACCAGAGCCAGCTTGAGGAAACGGTTTTTATGCTTGAATTTGATACGGCTGAGTGAGTAAGCCATACCCACGGTAATCAAAGTAGACAGGATACAGGTCGCTGTCGCAACAATCAGGGTATTCATAAACCACTGAACAAAAGGATAAGTGTTGTTATTAAACAGTCTAATATAGTTGTCAAGAGTATAAGTCTTAGGGAAGAAGTAAGGGACTGCATTAGAGCCTTCACCACGGAAGCTGGTCAGAAAAATCCAGATAATTGGTGTAAGCCAGATGAATGCTAAAACAGCCAGCAAGACATAAATCCCTAATAAACTGAGTTTTTTTCTATTTTTCATTATTTAGCAGTTCCTTCCTTGAATGATGCGGATCTAGTATAGGCTAAGAGACTGAAGGCTGCAGAGATTGCAAAGATCAGGATACCAATAACAGATGCCAGATTGTAATCCTTGGCTGAAACGGTCAGTTTATAGAGCCAGGTAACCAAGAGGTCAGTTGAGCCTGCCTGATAGTAGGAAGAGTTAGTAGGTCCACCGCCTGTCAGGAAGTAGATAACGTTGAAGTTGTTAATGTTTCCGATAAACTGCTGGATGAGTGATGGCGCCATAATCAAGAGAATTTGAGGGAAAGTAATGCTCTTGAAGATTTGAAGCTTGCTAGCTCCATCAATCTCAGCAGCTTCGATTTGCTCGCTAGGTAGGTTCATGATAATCCCAGTCGCTACCAGCATGGTAAATGGAATACCAATCCACATATTGACAAGGATGATTGAGAACTTAGCCCAAACAGGGTCACTCAAGAATGGAATTGGATGCTGAATGAGATGGAGGCTTTGCAATAATCCGTTCAAAGGTCCATTGTCATTCAGGAAATTACGCATCAAGAGCAGGGATACGAATTGTGGAACTGCGATAGTAATAACGAAGAGTGTGCGCCAAACTTTCTTGTACTTGAGGCCTTTGGTATTGAGCAAGAGAGCCAAAACGATACCGAAGAAGAAAGTAGTGGCTGTAGCAGCAACCGCCCAAATCAAGGTCCAGCCTAAGAGTGGGAAGAAGGTGCTAGCCATACGACCTGAGAAAACATCACCAAAGCTAGAGAAGCCAACCCAGTCAAAGAGTGACTTAGGAGCTGGATGCTTATGGTCAAAGTTAGTAAAGGCCAAACAGATCATATAGATCAGAGGCAGGATGGTAAAGAGCAGTACTCCGATAAGAGGAATGCTCATTAGGCCCATGTGGAAGCGGCCGTCAGCCAGAGTCTTGAAGTCCTCAACGAAGTTAGGAATCTTCTGACCAGACTGCTTAAGAGCCATTAAGTGACGAGCACTTTTCAGGTTACACCAGTAGATGTAGGCGAAGACTGCACAGAATATAAGAGAAGCAAGTCCAAAAATCAGCATCAGCATAGAGTTATCACCAGCTACTTGAACGGTGATTTCCAAGCCGTTAACTTTTTTGATAGCCTCTCCCTGCTCCTGAGTCCCCAATGTAATCATGCCGCCAATAGCTGGTATGATTTGGACTGCAAAAGCAATTAGGAAAGCAATTTCTGAGAAGAGGAAGAGCAGCCCTTTGATAAATTGTTTGTTTACAAGGTTGCTCAGTCCCATTACCAGAAAAGAGAGTTTGACATCCCAAGTTCCTTCTTTAAAGACCTGAACCATGGATGCATTGTCATAGGATGACTGAGTCATAGTATTCTCCTTATATTTACAAAGAAAGAAGTGAGGAGGCTGCCCTCCTCACTTCAATGCTTATTTTTATTCGTTTGAGGATTATTTAGCTGCTGCTAAATCTTTATCAAACTGTTGTAATTTTGCGAGGTATTGATCTTCACCAAATTTACCGTTGTAAGCATCGCTGAGGATTGCAGCACTTTCAGTCCAGAAGACAGACATTTGGCTAAGTTTAGGCATAACTGTTGTGTAGGTATCAGAAGATCCCATTGTGATAACAGCTTGTGCCAAGGCATCTTTCTTCACATCTTCAGACTCTTGTACTTCTTTGTTAGCAGGGATGATGTGACGTCCTTCAAACTTGAATTGGTTTTCTTGGCTTTCTTTGCTAGTAAGTGCTTGAGCCAGTTTGTAGCTTGCTGCGATACGGTCAGTGTCACCGTTTGATGGTGTTTGGTTAACTGCGTAAAGTTTTACACCGAGGAAAGCTTTTTGTTGAACGTCTTGTCCACCAATGTTAACTGTTGGGTAAACAGAGATACCAAGGTTGTCTTTGCCGACAGCTTTTTCAGCAGCTGCGTAGTCCCATGGGCCTGATTGGAAAGCGTCAACTGAACCATCTTCAAATTTAGCAAGAAGGTTAGAAGCATCTACGTTTACAAAACCGCTGTTATTCTTTTGAGCTGCGATGAACTTCAGAACGTTCACACCAGCTTCGTTACCCCAGTTTGTTCCGTCTACTTGCTCACCATCTTTACCAAAGAGAGTGTCGCCAACAGAAAGGAAGAGTGGAGCAGTAGCGTAGGCATTAACTTCTTTCAAGTTTCCGCCGAATTTAGCTTTAGAAGTGATGGTTTCATAAGACTTAACATCGTCAGCAGAAAGTTTTGACTTGTTATAGTAGGTTACTTGTGACTCGATACCGAATGGGAAAGCATAAGTTTTACCTTTGTACTGAGCACCAATAGCTGCTTGTTCTGTATCGTTCTTCTTGATTTCTTCTGCCATATTAGAAGGAACTTCTTGGATAGCTCCAGCTTCAACTAATTTACCAAGTTGGTCATGTGGCAGAGAGAAAACATCGGCAGCAGTACTAGCATCTTTTGTCAGATTTTCCTGAGCGTTTGGATCTTCCATTTCGACTACGTCAACCTTGTAGCCTGATTCTTTCTCGAACTTGCTAACTGTATCAGAGTAAGAATCTTTAGCACCGGTTGGTACCCAAAGTTTCAAGGTCTTGCTATCGGCTTTAGAAGAAGAGCTCTCCTTGCTGCTATTCGAGCTACAAGCTGCTAACAGCGTTCCTGCAGCCAGCAAGCTGACACTGCCTAATACCACTTTTTTCCATGTTTTCATTCCTATTTCCTCCCGGAATTTTTATTTACAATTCTATTATGCAACCGTTTGCAATTTTTGTCAAGTCTTTTTTTGCAATTTTTTT
>CAUVQK010000063.1:0-6371 GCA_963553705.1 uncultured Streptococcus sp. | reverse complement strand
CAGATGCCATTGGTTCATCTTACGCATTTGCTTACTTGGCTCGCGAAGCTTATGGTTTGGATACAGAAGCTGTTGCTCTGGGTGAGCCTAATGAAGAAACAGCCTTTGTATTGGATTATTTTGGTGTAGCTGCGCCGCGCGTGATTACATCTGTAAAGGCTGAGGGGGCTGAGCAAGTCATCCTGACAGACCATAATGAATTCCAGCAGTCTGTGGCAGATATTGCTGAAGTTGAAGTTTATGGCGTAGTGGACCACCACCGTGTTGCTAACTTTGAAACAGCTAGTCCACTTTACATGCGCTTGGAGCCAGTTGGTTCAGCTTCCTCTATTGTTTACCGTATGTTTAAGGAGCACGGCGTAGCAGTTCCAAAAGAAATTGCAGGATTGATGCTGTCTGGTTTGATCTCTGATACTCTCTTGCTTAAGTCACCAACAACTCATCCGACTGACAAGGTCATTGCACCCGAATTGGCTGAGCTGGCTGGTGTCAACTTGGAAGAGTATGGTTTGGCAATGCTTAAGGCAGGTACAAACTTGGCTAGCAAGTCTGCAGAAGAATTGATTGACATCGATGCGAAAACATTTGAGCTCAACGGAAACAATGTCCGTGTGGCACAGGTCAACACAGTTGATATTGCTGAAGTTTTGGAGCGTCAAGCAGAAATCGAAGCGGCTATTGAAAAAGCAATTGCCGACAATGGCTACTCTGACTTTGTCTTGATGATTACAGATATTATCAACTCAAACTCAGAAATTTTGGCTATCGGAAGCAATATGGACAAGGTCGAAGCAGCCTTTAACTTTGTTCTTGAAAACAACCATGCTTTCCTAGCAGGCGCTGTTTCTCGTAAGAAGCAAGTGGTGCCTCAACTGACAGAAAGCTTTAATGCTTAAAGAGCTCAAATGACGAAATAAGTTACTAGATGAGGGCTATTCCCCTCATACTTAAAAAGGAGTCTCGGCTCCTTTTTTGATAGGCGAGAGAAATGAAGATTCAAGATTTACAAGATGGAGATTTGATTTTTACAGTCGGATCTTCAGAAATTGCTGCTGCAATCCGAGCAGCAACTGGCTCATACAGCCACGTGGCCATCTTTTTTAATGGTGAGATTTATCATGCAACCCATGAGAAGGGGGTTGTCAATCAAGATTTGTCTGATTTTTGGCAGGATGAGGATGTTTATGACGTATATCGCTATCCAGCTATTGAAGCGGATGCTGTCTTTAAAAGGGCCAAATTGCATCTAGGAAAGCCTTACAATTTTAGCTTCTATCCGCAGTCCGATGGTTTTTACTGTTCGGAGTATATTGCGGAAATTTTGCCGATTTTTGATACGATTTCCATGCAGTTTGGCGATGAGAAAAATCTAATTTCTGATTTTTGGAAAGCTTATTATCGGGACTTGGGCTTAGATGTGCCCTTAAATCAGCCCGGGACGAATCCTAGCCAGTTGGCTCAGTCAAGAAAACTCATCTACAAAGGAGAACTACATGATTAAAATCATCAATCCCAGCCGTTTGACGCGCCAGCCTTTTTTTCAGGAGCTGATTGATTATTTGGATCAGCATGAGGCAGTGATTCTGCGGGAGATTAAGAGAGAGTTTGAGGGCGTGGCTAATATTGACCGCTCAATAGAGGAGTTTATCAAGGCTGGCTACATCCGGCGGGAGAACAAGCGATATTACCTGACCCTGCCTCTTTTGGAAAGTTTGGAGGATGTGCGTTTGGATCAGGAAATCTTTATCCGTGATGATAGTCCGCTCTATCAGGAATTATTGGGGCTGAGCTTTGAGACCCGGCTTTCCAATCAGACCAATGCGGCTGTTTTGCTGGAAGAGACAGATTTTCAGCGGGATAAGCTGACTTTGGCTAATTATTTTTACAAGATGCAGCGCCAATATCCCCTGTCTGAGGCACAAAAGCCCCTCTATGCTGTCTTGGGCGATGTCAATCCCGAATATGCACTCAAGTATATGACAACCTTTCTCCTCAAGTATGTCCGCAAGGATGAGCTCATGCAGAAGCGGCGGGACATTTTTGTCGATAGCCTAGTGATTTTGGGCTATATTCGGCAAAACGAAGCAGGTAAGTATGAGTTGAAGGCCAGCTTTGATAAGGAGAGATTGACTTTACAGCTGGACTGATGTTCCTGTAGAATGAGCAGAATATTTGACCTTTGAAAAGAAAAAACTTATACTACTGTAAACGGTATCAGAAACCGTAAAAAAGAATGGAGGCAAAATTATGTCACTAGAAAATAAATTCGATGAAGCTAAAGGCGCTGTTAAAGAAGGCGTGGGCAAAGTTACAGGCGATAACAAGACTGAAGCAGAAGGCTTTGTAGAAAAAACAGTTGCTAAAGCCAAAGAAGTTGCTGAAGATGCTAAAGAAGCTGTAGAAGGTGCTGTAGAAGGAATCAAAAACAGCTTGGATAAATAAAAAACAATCAGTCGATTATTCGGCTGATTATTTTTTTTGCTGATACATAAGGTAGAGGAAATAGGGGGCTCCAATAATGGAAATCAAAATGCCTGTTGGGACGGAGCTTCCGATGAGGAAGGTTCTTGTGATCGTATCTGCCCCTGTCATGATAAGGGCACCTAGTAGCATAGCGGCTGGAAAGAGCAAGCGATGATCGCTAGGTAGGAATCGTTTGCTGATATGGCTAGCCAACATACCGATGAAGACTATATTTCCAGCTAGGGATAGACTAAAGGCGACGAGAGCACTGGCTAATAACAGGGTTATCTGCCGCTCTCTTCTTAGATGAATCCCAAGACCAAGAGCTGTTTCATCATTTAGGTTGAGGATATTGAGCTTGTGGGAGCGCAGATAGGTCAGCAGCCAGAATAAAAGCAAGAAGGGGCCGGCAATAGCTAGACTTTCCCAGTTATTCCCAGTAATCTTACCAGCTAGCCAGCTAACCACATAGTTCAGTTTATTCTGATTGACACGGCCGGTGATGGCAATCATACTGGAAGACAGAATGGTTGACAAGGTCACGCCAGCGATAATGAGCTTGACGGGGCTGATAGCTTGGCCTTTTTGATGTGAGATCAGGTAAATAAGGGCTACTGCCAGCATACCGCCAAAGGTCGCGATGAAGGGAAGATAGCGGATATAGAAAGGATCGGTCACTTCTAGCTTGCTGATAGCAAGAGTAATGATAACACCAGCTCCGGCATTGATTCCCAAGGTTCCCGAATCAGCAAGTGGGTTTCGGGTAAAGGTCTGCAGCAGTACACCGCTCATCCCTAGCGAAGCTCCTGCTAGAAGGCAGACTAGAATTCGAGGCAGGCGGATCTGCTCCATGATAAAGGTGCTGCCATCATCTCCCTGCCCCAGCAGATATTGAAAAGCTTCCCCGACGTTAAATTCCTGATCGCCTGATGATAGAGACAGTAGGAAAATTAGGAAAGTCAGGAGGCTGAGGCTTATTAGAACCAAAAGAATCCGTTTTTTATCTCTCATAGAAAGCCCCCTTTCTCATCAGCCACAGGAAGACTGGCAACGTAACGAGACTGATAATAGAGCTAAGAGGCAGACCGACCATATGACTTGCAGCAAGATCACAGATCAGTAGAAAGAGCGCTCCTGTTAGCATCGTCAGTGGCAAGATTTTTTGGTAGTTCTTTCCGCTGATGGTTTTGACAAAGTGTGGGAATAATCAGTCCGACGAGGGCTAGACTTCCTACTAGGGCAACGGCTGCCGCTGATAACAGTAGAACAATACTCAGAAAGAACAGGGTTATCTGAGTCGTTCGTTGGCCTAAGCCCTTGGCTACTGTCTCATTGAGGCTGAGAATGGTTAGTTGGTGAGAAAATAGCTGAGCCAGTAAGAGGCCTAATAAGATAAAGGGAGCAATGATTTGCAGCATTTTCCAATTGGTTTCTAGAAGTCCTCCAGCCTGCCAACCGATGACAGCATTGGTCAGGTTGAGGTAAATGGTCAAGCCTTGTCCGATAGCAGTCAGGAGTGTTGTTACCATGGCACCGGATAAGACGAGTCGTAGTTGCTCAAAACCTTTTCTAGGATGGTAGGAGAGGCTAAAAACCAGAATACTGGCTAGACAGGCTCCTGCAAGTGAGAGCAGGAGGATGCTACTGTAGTGTATGCTCTTAGAAAAGGCATAACCGCAGATGAGCGCTAGGCCAGCTCCTGAGTTGATACCCAAAAGTCCCAGATCAGCAATGGCATTGCGGGTAATCCCCTGCATGATGGCTCCTGAAACGGCCAAGCTAGCTCCGACTAGCAGAGCTGCAATTCCTCTAGGTAAGCGCAGATCTATGATGATGTTCTGGGCTGGACTTTCCTTGAAAGGATGGCTCAGAGTTTCTATCAGTTGCCGATGGGAGTAGCTGGGAATGCCAAAGCGCAGATAGAGATAGAGTCCGCTAATCAGCAGGAGAATGAGGGCGAAAAAAACAAGCCAAAAAATATTTGGCCTATTTTTTTGAGTGAAGAGTGAATGAAGCGTCATCTGGTATCCTTTATATTATCGAAAATAAAATAGCTGTCATGAGATATATCGCTTACTAGCAATGTTTTTTCACTAGTCTGAGTTTCTGCAAGGAGTGGCCTAGTTCATTTTTTCAAGGCCATCTTGAATGGTTTTGAGTTCGTATTCAAGTGTCAATGGATCGTTAAAATAAAAGGCGTTGGCATCCACTTTTAAGATATGGTTATGTTGGACAGCGGGAATGGATTTCCAAACATCGCTTTCGTAAAGAGAACTTCCTGTTTTATCATCTTCAGCTGCAACCAGGACATAATCACCAATGTACTCACTCACCGTTTCTTGGCTGACTTGCAAGTAGCCACTTGGGAATACTTCATCCTTCACTTTTTGCGGGGCATCAAATCCCAGAGATTTGTAGATAACTTCTCCGCCTCGTCCCCAGTTGTTACCGAAGAGATAGATTTCCTTTTCATATAGCCCAACAACAGTGAAAGTGACATTTTGTCCCAGCTTTTCTTTTAACTGTTTGCCAATATCAGCTGTTTTGCTCTTCCAATCGGCAATCCATTGATCAGCTTCTTTTTCCTTGCCAAAGATTTGGCCAAAGCGATTTAGGATTTCTAAATAGTCATTTTTTCCATAATCGATGGCAATAGTTGGAGCGATTTTCTTTAGTTCATCGATATTTTTGTCACTGGCATCTACCACGATAAGGTCTGGCTTTTGCTTAGCGATTGATTCTAAATCTTCCGGCATCAGGACCTTGGCGCTTTTGACTTTTTCCTTGAGGACAGGGTTTTTAGCATCATAGGATGTTACAGTGACAGGGTCGAAACCTAGTTGCAGCAAATAGCCTGTGTAGGTAGAGGAGAGGCTGGCGATGCGTTTTGGATTTTTAGGAATATCGCCGTAGTAGTGGAATCCATCAATTTTGGGTTTGCTGGATAGCTCGACCTTGTCTGAAGAGGCAGAGTTTTCGGATTTAGATGAGCTGCCGCAGGCAACTAAAAGGAAGATGGTGACAGTAAGGGTGGCAAATGATAAAAACTTTTTCATTTTTTCCTCCAATTCTATAAAAAGTTTAGAAGCTGTATCCATGAAGAAGATATAATACATGACTTATTTAACGAGCTGATAGCTGAGGCAAAGCGGCTTATTCTGAATAGGATCTCGAATAATCTGGGCTTCAATCTGAAAAATGTCTCTCAGAATATCCGAGGTCATGACTTGCCCAACACTTCCTTGATACCGGATACGCCCATTTTTCATAGCAATCAACTGATGGGAAAAGCGGGCAGCTAGGTTGATGTCATGCAGAACCATGACAATGGTTTTTCCGCTGAGTCGGTTGAGGTCGTTCAGCAACTCCAGGATTTCCAGCTGGTGATTCATATCCAGATAGGTGGTTGGCTCGTCCAGAAAAATAGTCTCTGTATCTTGAGTTAAAGCCATAGCAATCCAGACGCGCTGACGCTGACCTCCAGACAAATCATCCACCTGCCAGTCTGAAAATTCGCTGACCTGAGTTGCTTCCATAGCCCAGCAGATTTTTTCCCGGTCTTCTGTACTGAGCCGCCCCAAGCCAGTTTGATGCGGAAAGCGGCCATAAGAGACCAGGTCATAAACAGTGATGCCATCGGTCGCCTCCATGGTTTGGGGCAGCAAGGCAATCTTTTGCGCCACCTCCTTGGTCGGCAGTAGGGAGATGGATTGTCCATCCAGGGTTATGCTGCCGGCTTTTGTCGGTAAAATACGGGTAAAAGCCTTGAGAAGAGTGGATTTACCGCAGCCATTGCTACCGATAATAGTTGTAATCTTTCCCTCGGCTAGTTGGCAGTCCAGTCCGTCAATAATAACCTTTTGATCGTAGGCGACCTGGATACTTGCTGCAGAGATAGTGGACATAGA